>DASZMF010000272.1:0-7425 GCA_035552035.1 Candidatus Angelobacter sp. | reverse complement strand
AAGCCACCAATGAAGCTATTCACCACGCAGAAGAAGGCATCAAGTTCGCCAATCACCACTAAACCTGGGTTGAGTTAAAAATATTAAAATTACGAAATCAATACCATTGGTTTTAGGGCTGGCCTTTCAATGCTGGCCTTTTTCATTTTTCGCGCGGATTTTGCCAAGAGTGGCTAAATGCTCACTGGAGCACTGAAAGTAAAAGAATGGCTAAGTAAAGAGCCGCTCAGTAAAATGCTTCTCATGAAAATCGCCCTGGGCGCAGACCATGCCGGTTTCGAGCTGAAAGACAAAATCAAAGAACACTTGCAACAGCAGGGCTTGGACATTCGCGATGAAGGCACGTCGTCGCCGGAGTCAGTGGACTACCCTGATTACGCTCGCGCCGTAGCGCATGACGTAAGCCAGCAGCGCGCTGATCTGGGCATTCTGGTCTGCGGCAGCGGCATTGGCATGGCGATTACCGCCAACAAAGTTGATGGCATACGGGCAGCCAACGTAAGCACGGAATATGAAGCGCAGATGAGCCGTGAGCACAATAACGCTAACGTGCTCACGCTGGGTGCGCGAATTCTCCAGCCGGAAGAAGCCTTTCGCATTGTCGATAAATGGCTGGCTACCTCCTTTGTCGGCGGACGCCACGAGCGTCGCGTGGAAAAAATCATGGCAATTGAAAAAGAAGAAGACACAGCCGGCGCCACCAGGAAAAGCTGATGCATCACCTATGGTCCAAAGGAGATTTTGAAATCAGCACTGATCCCGCACGTATCAACGTGGAGGCGGTGCATGAGTTTCTTACAAATTCCTATTGGGCCAAAGGCATTCCCATGGAGGCCGTGCAGCAGTCCATTGAGAATTCCATCTGCTTTGGCATGTATTTCGCCCATCAGCAATTCGGCTTCGCCCGCGTTATCACTGATCGCGCAACGTTCGCATATCTAGCGGACGTCTTCATTCTTCCCGCCTATCGCGGCCGCGGACTTTCCAAGTGGCTCATGGAATGTATCGTCGCCCATCCTGACTTGCAGGGTCTCCGCCGCTGGATGCTGGCCACGCGTGACGCCCACAAGCTTTATGCAAATTACGGATTCACTCCAGTTCAGAAGCCCGACCGCTGGATGGAGCGCCATGATCCTGATGTTTACGCGCAGCAATCCACTGAAAAAAATCAGAAATAGAGAGAAGTTAAATTCCAATTTGCCAATCGTCGGCCAGATTAGAAATTTCCCATCCCATTATGGTCCCCCACCTTTGCAAATTATGATGTTGCCACAACGGATTGCCTCTCAATCTCTCGTACAATTTTAACGTGGAGGTCTCAGGGATGATGCTCACAGCACAGTTCACTGGGACCTCTTTTTATTCAAGAGTAAAGGAGTTCAATTCCATGAAGAAATTTACGTTGATTAAACTCTTGGTAGTTGTTGGGGCGGCTTTAGCTCTCTATGGCCAGACGCCGACTGCGCAAGCAACATCGCCACTTTGCAAACCGGGAGGAGCGTGTCTGCAAGGGCGGATTACCTGTTTCGATAGTCATAATGATCTTAGGATTGCTCACTGTGTCAGTGGACAATGCGTGTGCCCGTAAGATCCGGTTTAGTGAAACCCAGGAGTTACTGAAAATGACTTACTGAAAATGACTTACTGAAAATGACCTGGTAGCCTTCTGCGACATGAGACCTGGCTTTTTATGGTGAATCGTATTCGTAGGAGGCCGGCCTTTTAGGATCGAGCCTCGTATTACGGACTTCACTTTGAGCGAGAGAACACTTCGTCCGCAACCTGCTAAGCATAAACCTGTCGATTGGAATTTCAGCTTCCAAACTTTGCCGACGGGAAAGTTGCATGGGATTGCCGTCATCTTTTGGCCCCTTGCGAAAAATATGCGCCGCTGTGAAAGCAGCGTTGCGCATCCAAATCATGCATGGATTCGCCCGCGTTCGCATCTCCTAGTAGAATTTCAATGCCATGAAAAACAACTGGATGTCCCGCTCATTATCTGAGTCTGACCCTGAAATTGCCCGCGCCATTGCCAATGAGGCCAATCGCCAGCATGAAGGCCTGGAACTGATTGCCTCAGAGAACTTTGTCAGCATGGCCGTGCTGGAAGCGGCGGGTTCGGTGTTTACCAACAAGTATGCTGAGGGATATCCGGGCAAGCGCTACTACGGTGGCTGCGAATTTGCTGATGTGGTTGAGACCATCGCGCGTGACCGAGCCAAAGAGATTTTTGGAGCCGAGCACGTGAACGTGCAGCCGCATTCCGGATCGCAGGCCAATATGGCGGCTTATATGGCGTTGTTGCAGCCGGGAGATGCCGTGATGGGATTAAACCTGGCCCATGGCGGCCATCTCACGCACGGCCATCCTCTGAACTTTTCCGGCAAGATGTACAAGATCATTCCTTACGGCGTCCGCAAAGATACTGAGACGATCGATTACGACGAGATGGAAGCCATCGCCGTGAAAGAACGCCCCAAGATGATTATTGGCGGCGCCAGCGCGTATGCGCGCGTGATTGACTTTGCCCGCATGAAACAGATTGCGGATAAAGTGGACGCCAAGCTGATGGTGGACATGGCGCACATCGCCGGACTGGTTGCCGGTGGAGTGCATCCTTCGCCCGTGCCGCACTCACACATCGTCACCACCACCACGCACAAAACGTTGCGCGGCCCGCGCGCCGGCATGGTGCTGTGCCGCCAGGAATTTGCCGCTGCCGTGGACAAGATTACCTTCCCCGGTATTCAGGGCGGCCCACTCATGCACATCATCGCCGCCAAAGCTGTCTGCTTTAAAGAAGCGCTGCAGCCAAACTTCAAAGACTATGCAAAGCAAGTTGTTGCGAATGCCCAGGCATTGGCCGGCAAAATTATGCAGGAAGGCTTCCGCATCGTCTCCGGCGGAACCGACACGCACCTGATGTTGATTGATGTCTTTGCCAAAGGGCTTCTAGGCAGTGAAGCCGAGAATGCCCTGGGGCAGGCCGGAATCACCGTCAATAAAAACGCAATTCCGTTTGACAGCAATCCGCCTTTAAAGCCCAGCGGAGTTCGCGTTGGAACTCCCGCATTGACCACCCGCGGCATGAAGGAAAAAGAGATGCTCCAAGTAGGCGCATGGATTGTGGAAGCCCTCAATCATTCTAAAGACGCTCAGGTGCTCACGCGTATCCGCAAGCAGGTGCTGGAGATGGCCGAGGCGTTTCCTCTCTATCCTGAACTGCGCGATACAGTGAATGCCGCATAAGGCCGCGCATCACAGGTTTCATCCGTGCAAGTGACTATTGCGGCACGATCTTGAGCACGCGGCCGTTCGAGATGTCCACCACATAGAGTTCGCCGGCCGCATCCTGCCCAAATGAGCTAATGTTGAACCCGGGCGTTGCCAGCACCGAGCGGGTAAACGTATTTGCGGGCGCTTCCGTCAGGCTCCAGATCTTGCCACTCAGATCGCCAAAGATATACATGCCCTGCATGCCTGTCACGGCCGTGCCGTGATAAACAAAGCCGCCAATCGCCGCCTCCGCTTCAGGATGGCTGATCTCAATAATCGGCAGGCTCAGCCCGGTCATGTTGCAGCCGGTAGGCGGATTGAAGCAGTGCATGCCTTCCATGGTGTTCCATCCGTAGTTGCCGCCTTTCTGCACAATGTCGATCTCTTCAAACATGTCCTGGCCCACATCGGCCATGAATAAGCGGCTCGTGCTGCTGTCAAAAGAAAAGCGCCACGGATTGCGAAAGCCATAAGCGTATATCTCCGGCAGTCCGCCGCCGGAAACAAAAGGATTGTCCGCGGGAATGGCATATTGCTTGCCCGGACTGGTTGAGTTCACGTCAATACGCATCAGCTTGCCCAGCAGAATCTGCGTGTTCTGCCCATGACCAAAGGGATCGCCGCCACCGCCTCCGTCACCCAGCCCGAAATAGAGAAAGCCATCCGCGCCAAAAGCCAACTGGCCTGCTTTGTGATTGGTGAAATTACTGACCTGGTCCACCGTGAGCAGAATGCGCTCGGTTGCGGGATCAGAAAAGTTTGCATTAGCTGCCGATGCCTGATATTCGGCAATCACAGATTGAAACTGTCCCGCATTATTGCGCGTGTAATTTACATAGAACTTTCGGTTCGTCGCGAAACCTGGATGGAAGATAACTCCCAGCAGTCCCATTTCGTCCTGCGCCATTACTTTGCTGCTGATATCAAGAAATGGCTGTGGCAACAGCGCGCCATTCTGAATAATGCGGATGGTCCCGCCCTGCTCCACCACGAACAAACGGCCGCTGCCATCACCGGGGTGTTCCAAATCAAGCGGAGAGGTCAAACCGCTGACTATGACCTGTGTGGTAATCGCGATGGAGGAAGGAGTGGTGCTGCTTGCTTTGCTACCACCGCCGCAGCTTGCCAGACCGCAAACCAGCAGCACTGCCCAGAAGAGCTGAATGAATTGACGTTCTTTCACAATACAAGCCTTACAAGAAAATATTCCTAGTGATAATAACGCAGCCCTGGCGTCTCCAGAGCTGCTCAATACAAGGTTGTTCTCTTCTTCTAAGGCTTAATCCCCTTAGTTCACGGCCCTCCTTTTTCGCGTCAGGCGCTTCTAACTTTGCATAAGGATTTTTGGTGGACCTAACGTGCTGTTCAGATTCACATTCTGGGGGATAGTGCTTTCCCTGCTCACGGCGGTGGCCGCAGCGGCACAGGCCACGCAGCAGAATGCAAACAGCGTGAATGCAAATAGCATTGTGGACGCCATGTTAAAGGCCCAGCGGGAAAACAAGGCGCGGGTGAAGCCTTTCACCGTAAAGCGTGGCTATCTTTTACTGGATAAGCAAGAGCAGGAAAAAGGCAAGATGGTAGCCAGCATTACCGTTCTTCCGCCTGACGCCAAGGAATACCAGATTGAGAGCAGCAGCGGCGGCATGGGCGAGAAGATTCTGCGTGATGTACTGACCAAGGAAACCGAGCCGCCCAAAGACGCGGCCCGCAAAGAACTCTCGCGCGACAACTATGATTTCAAATTGCTGGGTGAGGAAGCTCTCAACGGTCGGCGCTGTTATCTTCTGGGTCTCAATCCCAAACGCGAAGAAAAAGATCTGCTGCGCGGCAAGCTCTGGATAGACGCTGAAACCTACAACATCCTCCGCATTGAAGGCAGTCCGGTAAAGAGTCCTTCATGGTGGATTCACGATGTGAATATCCTCATGAGTTTTGCTGAAGTAGATGGCATGTGGCTCCGCACCTCTACTCATGCGGTGGCGAACGTACGGTTTAAAGGAAAATACGTAATGGATTCGCGCGATCTCGAATATAGCTTCACCCAGGAGACAGCCTCGCGCGGGCCGGTTACCCGCCGCTTCCGTGCCAACCCCGCCATTTTCGCGGGTTCCGCTATCCGCCCTTAGGTATTACTACTCTTGGTTTCCAGCCGCTCTGGCTGGCGGATCACCATAGCAAATCGCGTAAACTTAACGAATATTATTCCCAAAACGGGAAAATATATCTATTCAGATTGTATTTGAGCTTAAACGCGGTATTACTGCTGTGTTTACTATCCGTCATCTATTACCTTCGTAAGATTGGCTGCATTGCGTACTTCCCACTATTCTCCAGTTGCGAGTCGCTTCCTTCCGGACACCGCGCGTCGCGTTAGAACATTTGCTGTCTGCCGCACACGGTTTGTACTTGCTGAAATTTGAGTATGAAATTGGGGGATAGTGTGGCCAGAAATTGGATTGCGATGTTGGTCGCGTTCGGATCGTTGTTAGTCGTGCCTGCTCACGCAGGAACTATTTCAGGAAAAATTAAGCTGGCGAACGTTTCAGGGCCAGTGGCAAACCAGGCCGCTGGTGGCCGGGAAACCGTGGTGATCTGGCTGGAAGGCGTGCATGACGCAAAGCCGCCAGAGACGCCGGTAAAAATCTCGCAGCACAATCTGCAATTCGCGCCGGAATTTGCCATCGTTGTAACGGGCCAGAAGGTTGAGATGCCCAACGATGACGACGTGGTCCACAACGTCTACTCTTTTACCGGTACCAGCCAGTTCAATCTGGGGCTGTACGGCAAGGGTGAAATGCGTTCCGTGTCGTTCGATCAGGCCGGCATCGTGGACGTTTTCTGCTCCATCCATCACCAGATGCATGCCCGCGTGTTTGTAGTGCCCACAAAATATTTTGCCAACAGCCTCCCCGGACACACATTCACCCTGACAGACGTGCCGCCGGGAAAATACGTTCTCAAGGCATGGCATGAGCGCTCTCACATGATTGAGAAAACCATCGTGGTGCCGGCCAGTGGCGTTGTCACCTCAGACATCATGCTGGAAAGCGGCGCTCAGACAGCAACCTCGGCCAAAAAATAGGAAGCTGCCAAAATAAAAACTGAAAGAGAAAGACTGGAGCTTGTAGATGACCCGGAAAGATTTAGGGTATCGGCTGCTTTGTGTGCTCACCATGGCAGCTGCGTTTTTGCTGGCCAGCAGGCGCGGCTTTACCACCGATGAAGCAAGTGTAAAACCGCCAAGCATTACTCCTGAGATGTTAGACACCTTGCGCATTCTGCCCGGCAACTTGCGGGCGCTGCCGGCCGTGCCCGTTCCGGCGGACAATCAGCAGGAAGCTGCCAAGATCGAACTAGGCAAGAAACTATTCTTCGATACGCGCCTCTCGCTTGATCGCGCCAGCAGCTGCGCCACCTGCCACAGTCCTGAAAAAGCTTTTGCTGACGGCCTGCCGCGCTCCAAAGGATTCAAGGGCGAGTTGTTACGGCGCAACGCTCCCACAGTGTTGAATGCCGCGTACAACACAGCGCAATTCTGGGATGGCCGCGCCGCCACCCTTGATGAACAATGCAAAGGCCCTCTGCTGGCTCCGGCAGAGATGAACATGCTGGACGAAAAGCATCTCGTTGACCGGCTGGACTCCATCCCCGGGTATCACCAGGATTTCAAAACCATCTTCAGCGGCCCGCCGTCACTGGACAACATCGCGAAGGCTGTTGCTGCTTTTGAGCGCACCCTGCTTACTCCTAACGCGCGTTTTGATCGCTATGCCGCTGGTGACAAATCAGCGCTCACGCAACAAGAGAAGCGCGGACTGCTGGTCTTCATCGGCAAGGGCGCATGCTCTGAGTGCCACAACGGCCCCAACTTTAGTGACAATAAGTATTACAGCCTGGGCACCACCGCTTTGCCGGGCGGCCCTGCCGACCTCGGCCGTTATGAAGTCACAAAAAAAGCAGAAGATCGCAACGCCTATAAAACTCCAGCGCTACGCAATGTTGCACTCACCGCACCTTACATGCATGACGGATCACTAGCCACTCTCGAAGAAGTCGTTGATCTCTATGATCGCGGTGGCGGCGATGGTCCAAACAAATCAAAGCTGATTTACAAACTGAATCTAACGGCCCAGGAAAAAACTGATC
>DASZMF010000271.1:0-4135 GCA_035552035.1 Candidatus Angelobacter sp. | reverse complement strand
CTTGTCTTCGCGCGCCAGGGTGCTGTCCTGTGCCACTTTCATGGCTTGCGTGTGCTGGTCCTCCAGGGCGGTCTTTAGTTTGGCCTGCTGATCGGTGGAAAGATTGAGCTGGTCAGAGAGAGAACGCACCTGATCGTCAATGGATGGACGGCCTGCGGCTTGGGCGCTCTGGCTTGGCTGCTGCGGCGCTGGCTGCACATCACCCTGGGACTGGCCTGGTTGAGTGGAAGAAGGCTGAGTAGAAGAAGGTTGAGTGGAAGAAGGTTGAGTGGAAGAAGGCTGATTGGGCGACGCCTGGCCGGGTGAAGCCTGCTGCATGCTGCCTTGCGGAGCCTGCGGTTGGGCTGACTGTCCGCCGGGATATTGCTGCGCGAATGCCCCAACTGCCAGTAAGAATGTGGAAGAAATGATTGCGGTCCTGAGGATCTTCATGGGTTACGGGTCTCCTTTGGTGTGCGAATAGGGTGGTGCAACTTGACGGTGCGGCCAGTCATTATGGGATGCCTGTTTTTAGCCCGAGGAGGGCAGACCAACTCACAACGCAAAAAATTTATCGCAGGCAGAGAAGCTGCTTCAGCAGCACTGGATTTGAGCTGGACTGCGCTGTGCTGGGTCGCAAAAAGCTGCGTTGGATCGCAAAAACCTGGATCCGCAAAAAACCTGGGTTGCAAAACTTGGATCGCAAGAGCTGGGCCGCAAAAGTCTGTGACAAAAAGAAGAAGAGCGCTCCTGCTGTGACGGAAGCGCTCTTTTTAACTGTGAAGTTAACTTTAACTGTGAAGTTCACTTTGAAGTTTGAACTCTGAAGTTCAGAATTCGAACTTCGTAAATTTATTTTGCAAATCTATTTCGGTGGAGGGCCATCTTTTGGAGGTCCGTCTCCGCCGCCCTGATTCGGGCGCATGCGGTCCTGCATTTCTTTTTGCGTGTCATCAAATTTTTTCTTTTGGTCGTCAGTCAATATTTCGCGAATCTTGGCGGCGGCCGCTTCGTGCAGGGTGCGTCCTTTGGCCATCTTGTCTTCGCGCGTCATGGATTCATCCTGCATGACCTTCATCATCTGGCTGTGCGCGTCTTCAAGAATGGTTTTGGCCTTGGCCTGCTGATCGGCAGTCAGGTTGTATCTATCGGTTAAACCTTTGACTTGCTCTTCAACGGTGGGGCGATGACGTCCCTGGCCATCCCCCGGACCACCCTGGGGCGGCGGGTTTTGTTGCGCGAACGCAGCTGTGGCCAGCGCGCAAACAGCCAGCAAAGCAATTTTTCTGATTGTCTTCATCAATGCTTGTCTCCTTCGGTTGATGGTGGAAAGTTGCATCACTTGTGGTGCTCCGGACTGTAGGCAAGGAAACAGCGACCGGTACTGACTATGAAAGCATAAATGAGAGATGTGCGTTGTAAGAATCTGAAGGGCAGGAGGTAAAAGCTTTGTAATTTGGTTTTGCCGACGGTAACTGCCAGGAGTACAAGAATACGAATGAGCGTGTTCTCATGCAGGAAGCAGATATGCTGCGGCAGGGGAACCGCAGTCATTTATAAGTGCAGATGTTTTAAACGCCGAAGCCTTGCTTCTTCATGTATTGCAGCGTGGCGTTCAGGCGTTGGTAGTCCTGGTCGCTCAGTGCAATAAAGCGAAATGGATAAATTCTGGTGCCCATTTGTGCCGGAAGAAACTCAACCAGTCCGCTTACGGGACCGGAAAGCGTATTCACTTTGGCTTCAGCAATGGTTGTGCTGCCAATGCTTACTGCAAATTCCGCCAGGCCGCCGGTGAGCGAAATCTTCTGCAACACCGCGGAAACCTGGTGGCCGCCCAGGTTGAAGCGAATGGCTTCGTTGTTGGGAACACGTACGCGCGGCGAACGCGTCTTGGTTTGCGTTTGGGGAAAGTGTGACATGGAAGACATGATGCGCCCATTCCGCGAATGGCAAAAGATTACTGAAGCCGTTGCCCAAAACCGCGCGGCGCCATGGAACGCTGAGCAAACCAGCAAGAACCAAAGTTTTGTTTTTGAAAATGCTTAGGTGAATTCGGACCGACCCAGGTTACCTGCGTACATGGGCAAGAGGCCAGTAGAGTTCGCGCACGCGTTGAAAACGTGCGAGTTGAATACAATGGATGGTTGCTGAATTGACCGAGATGAACCTGCCTATCGCCAAAATACCGATCGACACGCTTTTTTCGGTGATCGACTTTCTCGCTGTGTTTGTGGGCGGGCTAGGCGGTGCGCTGGCCGCAGTGCGCGATACGCGCTACAAATACGACCTGGTTGGCGTAACAGGACTGGCACTGGCGTCCGCCCTGGGCGGCGGGATTACCAGAGACTTGATTTTGCAGAACGGGCCTCCTCTGGCGTTTGCCGATGCGCGGTATCTAATGGCTGCGCTGGCTGGCGCCGTGATGGGAATGATTTTTGCGCAGAAGATCGGCAAAAACACCGAGCGCGCGCTGGTGATTATTGATGCGGCTGCGCTGGGCTTGTTTGCCGTTTCCGGCAGCACACGCGCCATTAATGCCGGCATGAGCCGGCTGCCCGCGCTTTTGCTGGGTGCGACTACGGCCGTGGGCGGTGGCTGCATCCGCGACGTACTCAGTGGACGCACGCCGAAGATTTTTGAACGCGGCGAGCTTTATGCCATTGCCGCAGGCTTTGGCGCGGCAACGTTTCTTTTATGTGACAGGCTGGGACTGTCGCGTGAAGTCTCAACCACCATGGGCAGCGTGTGCGGCTTTGGGTTGAGATTGCTGGCGCTGCGCTACCACTGGGCCACCAGACCTATAAGGATGGAGCAATCGGATTAGCTCAGGCTATCTTTTCCGCCAGAACTGGCATGATTTTTGCATCAGATGTCTGTGGCGCGACATCTATTTTGGGTTCGTACCATTTTTGAGTTCGTACCATTGAATGCGCCGTCAGCAGTAATGCGTCGCAGGTAAACATTTTTTTTCAGCATTGAATATTTCTAAGGAGCAACACTGCATGGCGCAAAGGCCTGACCTGTTTTCGTCGTATCAACTTGGCAATCTTCAGCTTCCCAATCGCATTGTGATGGCGCCCATGACGCGGAGCCGCGCGGGCCAGGGGAGCGTCCCCACGGAATTGATGGCGACATATTATGAGCAGCGTGCTTCGGCGGGGCTGATTATTTCTGAAGCCACGCAGATTTCACCGCAGGGCGTGGGCTATCCGGGGACTCCGGGCATACATACGGACGAGCAGGTTACGGGCTGGAAGCGCGTGACCGATGCGGTGCACAAGCGCGGTGGCCGGATTTTTCTGCAGCTCTGGCATGTAGGGCGAATTTCGCATCCGTCATTGCAGCCGGACGGCGCGTTGCCAGTTTGTCCTTCTCCCATTGCGGCGGCCGGAGAAGTTTTTACTTTCTCGGGAATGCAGAAGTTTGTTGCGCCGCGTGCGCTGGAGACCGATGAGATTCCTGGAATTGTGAATGATTATGCCAAGGCCGCAAAGAGCGCCAAGGCTGCCGGCTTTGATGGCGTGGAAGTCCATGCAGCCAACGGCTATCTGATTGACCAGTTCCTGCGCGACTGCACGAATAAAAGGACGGACGCCTATGGCGGACCGGCGGAGAACCGCACGCGCTTTCTGCGCGAAGTAACGGAGGCGGTGATTGGCGTATGGGGCGCGGACAAAGTTGGCGTAAGACTTTCACCCACCAGCCCGTTCAATGACATGAGTGATTCTGATCCGCACAATACTTTCAGTCAGGCGGCTTCTGTGCTCAACGCGCTGAAGGTTGCCTATGTACACGTGGTGGAAGCCGTGACGGAAAAGCCGGGGCCCAGCGGACGCGTGACTCCGCTGATCCGCACGAATTATCGCGGGACGTTGATAGCCAACGGTGGATATGACATGAAGTCCGGCAACACGGCGATTGCTTCAGGCGAAGCCGATCTCATTTCTTATGGCGTGCTGTTTTTGGCGAACCCGGATCTGCCGGAGCGGTTCAAGCGAGGCGGGTCGCAGTTGAATACACCGCAGCAAGCTTCATTTTATGGCGGAGATGAGCACGGCTATACGGATTATCCGGCGCTGTAAAAAGCAATATCAGCGGCTAAAGCCGGATTTTTATTTTTGCTTTCGGCCCGGCTGAAGCCCGTGCCCTGATACGA
>DASZMF010000270.1:0-6485 GCA_035552035.1 Candidatus Angelobacter sp. | reverse complement strand
GGTTTGGCCCGGTTTCTCCTTCCACTCCGTTTCTCTGTTACTCTTCTTCATTGGCTGGTCTCCTTTCTTGCACCTTGAGTGCGTTGCGGACAGCATCATAGCTCGTTCCGCGAGACCAGCCGTCTCATCCCATCTAAAGCCCATCCATCAAATACTGAACGGTACGACTGAAGTCGTACCCTGTTACGTATCGATACCCAGTAATTTACGAAAATCTTTTTCCCTTATTCAATCCCCAAATCTTTCCATTTTTTATCCACTTGCGCCTTGGTATTTTCGTCCATCAGGATTTCATCCGGCCAGGGGCGGGTGAAGCCTTCGGTAGGCCATTTGCGGGTTGCGTCGATGCCCATTTTGGAGCCGAAGTTCGGCAGGCGCGAGGCGTGGTCGAGTGAATCGACAGGGCCAAGCGTGAATTGGATATCGCGCTCGGGATCAATATTATTGAAAACTTTCAGCACCACTTCGCCGATATCCTGCACATTTACATCTTCATCGACTACGACAATACATTTGGTAAACATGGCCTGACCCAACGCCCATATGCCGCTCATGACTTTGCGCGCGTGTCCGGGATAGGATTTGCGGATGGAGACGATCATGAGATTGTGAAACACGCCTTCCACCGGCAGATTCACGTCTACGATTTCGGGCAGTGTCAGCTTCATCAGCGGCAGAAAAATGCGCTCCACGGCTTTGCCCATCCACGCGTCTTCCATGGGCGGCTTGCCTACGATGGTGGTGGAGTAAATGGGATTCTTGTGGTGCGTGATGCAGGTAACGTGCAGCACCGGATACTCGTCTTCTAAAGAGTAAAAACCCGTGTGGTCACCGAAGGGGCCTTCGGTGCGGAGTTCATCGAGTTTGACGTAACCTTCAATCACAATTTCTGCGGATGCTGGAACTTCCAGATCGACAGTCTCACATTTGACCAGCTCGACTGGCTTCTGACGCAGGAAGCCCGCGATGATGAACTCTTCAATCTCCGGCGGCGCGGGAACAATGGCAGAAAAAGTGAGAGCTGGGTCTGTGCCGATGGCGACGGCTACTTCCATGGTCCCGCTGGGACGATCTCCGGGGGCAAGCATGGAGCCTCCGCCGGAGCGGGCCATGATATCGACGCCGGATCTTCTTTCTGCTGGTGTGAGTGCGCCGTGAGCCTTGCTCGCAGGCGAGGGCGCCTGCGCTCCACGTACCTTTTGATTTTCGCTGGAGACTCCGCGCAGCAGATCACGGTAATGCTCGGCGGCTACTTTCTGCCGCTGCCAGTGCATGCCGGCGGTGGTGGCGTCATAAATCTGAACGCGGTACATGCCCATGTTGCGCTTCCCTGTTTTAGGATCGCGGGTAATTACGCATGGCAGCGTGACAAAGCGACCACCATCCTGTGGCCAGCATTGGAGAATGGGAAAATCCAGCAGCGAGAAATTTTCTTTCTTGATAACTTCTTTGCAGGGGCCGGTGGCGACGGTCTTGGGAAAGAACTTGCCCATATCGGCGAGCATGGGCAGCATCTTCAACTTTTCCATGAAGCCTTCCGGCGACTTCATGTTCATGAGCTGGCGGATGCGTTCGGAAATTTCGTCGAGCCGGTCAACTTCCAGGGCCATCTGCATGCGGCGCTCTGAGCCGAACTGATTGATGAGCACGGGCACGCCGTTTGCGCCTTTTACATTTTCAAAAAGCAGAGCCGGACCGCCGGGACGGCCATATTTTTTGGCTGCCCCTTTGGAGACGCGATCGGCTATTTCAGTGATCTCCAGAATGGGATCCACTTCAGTGCGAATTCTTTTCAGTTCGCCGGCACGGTCAAGCGCGGCAATCCATTCACGTATGTCGTTATACGCCAAGCGCAACTCCTGGTGAGGAATCTGAGTGACTGGCGATTATATAAGCAGTCAGCACTCAGCATTCAGTCGGGGTTTTTACCGCAAAGGACGCTAAGAGCGCAAAGGAATATAAGGCCTGATGAATGCGCTTTAGAATGCAACCAGTTTCAGGACGGAGCCAGGTTCAGAATGGAGCGGACTTTCTGGGGAAGACTAATGGGAGCAGACGGATAGACCACTTTTTCCGATTTTTTCCGATCTTCTTCTATCTTTGCGGCCTTAGCGCCCTTTGCGATAATTGCCCCGGCTCCCAGACTGCCTACAACCTGTGTACAGGAACTCTCATCCTAATCCACCGAGAAGACACTCAGGAGCACTCTGTCCAAATGGCTACCGCGATCCAAAACGAGAAGCAATATATTGACGCATTTCTGAAGCTGACGCTGCGGCCCACGTCCGCCGCTGATGTACTGCCTTTGCTGACCTCACTCACGCCGCAGCAGCGGCAGGATTTTGTTGAACTGGCGGATTCGAACCACGTGGTGATTCGCGCCTTTGAGGTGATAAACCGGGTGGCGGGCAATCGCGGCGACAATGATTTGCAGGCCTGGGCAGTGGAAGTCCTGAGCAAAGAGCGCGCCCGCATCACCAATGCATTTAATCATTTAGAGCCGGTAGTGAATGCATTGGAAGAAGCTGGCTGCCCCACGGTGGTAATGAAGACGCTGGACCACTGGCCTGATCTAGGCAACGATCTTGACCTGGTTTCTACCGGGAACAAGGCAAAGATTATTGAGGTCTTTACCAAGCAATTTAACGCTCATGTTGAAGCCAGAAGCTGGGGAGACAGGCTGGCCTGCAAGTGGAACTTTGCCCTGCCCGGATTGCCTGAGGCCATTGAGTGCCACGTGGGCCGGCTGGGACAGACGGGCGAGCATATTGGACTGGCGCAGCGGTTTATTAATCGCCGGGTGAAGGCGAATGTGAGCGGCCATACGTTTCTGGTTCCTGCGCCGGAAGAGCGGATTTTTGCCGCGACGCTGCAACGCATGTATCGCCACTTCTATTTCAGGGTGTGCGACATTCTGAATGCGGCTTCGCTGGTGGAGTCGGGCAAGATTGATTATTCTGAGCTGCGCTCCGCGGCGGTTGCGGCGGGTATCTGGCCAGGTGTCGCGAGCTTCCTGAAGATTGTTTCTGATTATGTGAAGCAATATCGTGGAACGGGATTGGCCTTGCCAGTGACTGTGCTGGCGGATGCCACAGTGAGTGGCGACAAGATTTATACGCGCGCACGTTTTCTGCGGCTGCCAATTATGCCTTACGGCGCAAGACTCTACGGGCAGCAGATTACGCAGGCCGCCTTCCGCGGCAATGTGCCGGCGACTTTCCGCTTGAGCCTGCTGCCTCCGTTGGCTTCCGCCGCTGCCGTGGCTTTTAAGATTACTGGCAGTGACAAGGGAGTCTGGTAGCTTCCGATTTAGTTTCATCCTGAAAGACAGAAAGAGCGACGGATGGGTGTCCGCCGCTCTTTTTGTTTTTAAGCTGCGCGTTGCTTTTGCGCTGCTGGTTTTCAGCTGCAAAACTTGAGTAAGCAGGAACGCAGCCGAGAGGCAGCTGCGCTCCTGTGATTGATTTAGTGTTTGCTTGAAGACGAGGACTTCGAACTGCTGTGGCTACTGCTACTGCTTGATCGGCTACCACTACTGCTGCGTGATTGGCTGCTGCTGCTCCGCGATGAAGATCCTGAAGATCTCGAGTCACTCCGTGGTGGAGACGAGGACCTTGGTTGGCTGCCGCCAGTTGAACTCCGCGAATCTGACGTGCGCGGTGCAGAAGATGTGCTGCCCTCTGAGCTGCGCGTGTCTGACTGGCGCTCAGTCACAATAGGCCGATGCAACTCCAGCGGAGGCTTACTTCCTCCACTCTCACTGCGACCTGCTTGAGACTCATTTGTGCGTGAGCCGGATTCGGTGCTTCCAGTTTGTGTACTGGTGCGTCCGCCGGGAGGACCGAAGTGGCTCCAGCCGCCGCGATTTGCGTCTGCGCCGCTGGTGCCGGTCTGTTTGCTTTCGCTGCCGGATTGCGTAGCGGTTGATCCTTGTCTTCCGCCTGTGCCGTTGGCAGAGTTATTGGCTACACCGCTGTTTGACGATCCGTTGGTGTGAGAAGCTTCCGCATTGCCGGTTCTTTCATTTCCACGATTATTCGCGCCTGCGGCGTTTCCGTTTTCCTGGTGATTGATGCTTTCCTGTCCGCGACTGCCCTGCGCGCTGGCAGTTTCAGGACTGACTACACGCTGCACTCGCGCGGCCTGGTCATGAAATGATTCCGGGCCAGCGGGCGGCTGATGTTGGGTGAAGAAGCGATTGGAAGTTCGCGTCTGCATGCCAGCGGGGCCGGCGGTGTTGGTGCGTCCGGCATTCAGGCTTTCACGCGTCGGAACAACGGGGACGTTGCCCGTCATCACATGAGAGTCACGCAGTTCACCTTCTTCTACGCCGCGACGGAAGCCAGCGGTGTTGCCGCGTCCGAACTCAGTGGTAGAAACGCTGGTGACCGAGGCGCGCACACGCGGATTGGTGAGCACCAGATTGGCGTTGGAGAAAAATGGCTGGCGTCCGCGGACAGCCAACGGAGCAATGAAGCCGCCGCGGCCAGCTACTCCGACGCTGCCAAAAGCGACTACGTTCACGCGATTGAAACCGCGCCCGTACCATGGGTAGAAGACATCATGCGGGCCCACTGGGAACCATCCAATGGAGCCAAACCCAAATCCCACGCGCGGACCGAAGCCAACGAAGGTCACAAAAGCGGGCGACCACAGCGGACGATATCCGGAATAAACGGGTCCAGGCCACCAGCACCATGCGTTCTGATAGTAAAACCAGCGTCCATAATGGTAAGGGGCCCAGCCCCACGCTTCGTAAGATACCCATGTCCAGCCATAGTATCCTTCCCAAACCCAGCGCCCGGATTGATAAGGCGCCCAGGTTGCCGACTGCTGATACGGTTGCCAGACAGTTCCATATCCCGGGACGTACACCCAGTTGCCGTAGCCATCAAGGTCGGCAGTGCCGGTGTAATAGCGATTCGTCTTGCGCGGGCCGTCAGCATCGTTGATTACGTTATCGCGGTCCCGATTCCATCTGTCCCAATCATCTTTGTCAGGCGCTTTGCTGATCTTGTATTCCGGACTATCCGTCCCACGGATCGTAATCATGTCGCCTTCGCGCACGCGAACGCTGCCCTGCGGCGTGGTAATTTCGGCTTCACCTTCGCGGACAATCACATCCGTCTCAGCGTCAGAATTCACCTGCACCCGATACCTACCCACCTTCAGCGGATGCACCGCCGCATTCGGCGAATCAATTTCCACATCCGCTTCGCCGCCTTTCATGACGCTGTAGCTGGTGTAGCCTTGCGCCACCTGAACCTGAATCCGCTTGGCCGACAAATCCGCAATCTTCACCTGGCTACGCGCCGCCAGCCTCAGCAGATCAGCAAAATCCAGCTGAATTTCCGTACGCGACTTATCTCCCGTAGCCACCTGATCGCCCAGCATTACCGGAGCATTCACCGTGCTCACGGCCCAGTCGCCGGAATCGCCGCGCTGCGTTGAGACATCACCATAAATCAGGCTCAACCGCGCCACCGCGGGCGCCGGCCCATCACTCTTTTGCTGCTCGCCATTCCGACCTTCACCATTCGGACCCGGCCCATTCGGCCCTTGATCATTTGGACCCTGAACATTCGGCCCCTGATTGTTTGGACCACGATCGGCCGGCCCTTGCATGCTCGGCCCCTGTCCATTCGATGGCTGTCCATACGACGGCTGGGCATTTGGCGACTGAGAACTCGGCGGCTCTTTTGGATAATCATCCGTCTGCGCCCATGCGCCGCTCACCAACCCCATCACCGCGAATAAACCAATCGCCAGGGTTCGACCTAAATTGGTTCGACCTAGTTTGGTTCGACCTAGTTTGGTTCGACCAAGCTTGATTTGTCCTGATCTCATTTGCCCCATTGTCATAAAACTTTTCACCCTCAAAAAGCTCACAAAGTCCCTCACTCAGTAAAAGGCGCGACGCCACCAAAACGCCGCGCCCAACTCATCTTCCCTTGTAAAGCAACTTCAACCGTTGCTCTATGTTTATGCAAGTCACATACCAAAGGATGGGCTGGCTATCCCGCTGATTTTGTAGTGTTTATCTGCGCCAGAGTTGCGCGACTGCAGCCAATGGTGGTTTTCAACCAGTCAGAACGGTGCTTTTGGGCCGGGACGGTGTGTCTTACCACTGATTTGCACCGAAACCACTGATCGGAAAATCAAAAACCATTTACCACAGAGGACACGAAGGATCACAAAGGAAAGCAAAAGCTAAGTAAATCCCCTGCTTCCCGAATCTCCCAATCAACCTATCTGCATTGTTTTTCTCCGCGTCTCCGCGGTGAAGCTTTTGCCTTTCCCGATCACCCGATGACCCGATCACGGCGATCACCCGATCTATCTTTTTGCCTTCCTCCGTGTCCCTTCGTGTCCTCTGTGGTAAATGGTTTTGATCTTCGCCTTTCCGATCACCCGATCACGGCGATCACCCGATCTATCTTTGCCTTTCTCCGCGTCTCCGCGGTAAAGCTTTCGCCTTTCCGATC
>DASZMF010000269.1:0-1851 GCA_035552035.1 Candidatus Angelobacter sp. | reverse complement strand
CCGGAACGGCTGCCTGGCGTTGCCCCGGCCATCAATACTGTCATCGGTATAGCCTGCATCATCGGTTTCCTGGTCATCTTCCAGTCGATGTATCTGGCGGTGATGGAACGAACCCGCGAAATTGGCGTGCTGAAAGCCCTGGGGGCATCGAAGCCCTACATTGTTTCAGCCATTTTGCGCGAGACCGGAATGCTGGCTGTGGGAGGCATCATTTTTGGCATCCTGCTCAGCTATCTAGCTCGGGCGGTAGTAATTGCCAGGTTCCCCACCATTGCTTTCCCTATCACTGCGTACTGGGTTCTGTACGCAACCTGTTTGTCTCTGGTGAGCGCGATGATCGGCGCGATCTATCCGGCTTATAAAGCGGCCCGCAAAGATCCCATTGACGCTCTCGCCTACGAATAGGAGCAAAGAGTCAGTTTGTCATGGCTGGTTTCGAGGCGACGCGACTGCCGCTGGGCGCGTCATGGCACTTCCGGCTGCGATGCCATAGGATAGCGGAACGCGTGTTGCTTCCAGCGGGCGATTGGACCTTCAAAGTAACGCCACGAGAGTGCGGAAACCGCAAGCGCAGCTACCAGGCCAACCCCCAGCGCAACGCTATGCGAAAGATAATTTCGCAGCGCCAGGTAGATGGGGTAGTGCACGACGTACAGGCAATAGCTGATTCTGCCAAGCCAGCGCAGCAGCCAGTGGCGCAACACTCGCGGCATCACTCCAGATGTACCGCTGACCGCCAGCGTGACCAGCAGCCAGATCGCCCATGCCAGCCAAAGTACCGTGTAATCCGTAGCGTTAAAGATGCGCTGATCAAGCAGATTATGTTTGGTAATCCCGGTCGCAAAATCTATCCATATAGCCAACGCAATCAGCGCCGCAACGCATCCATACAGCAAGCGCGCATAAAGTTGCAGGCGGGCTCGCCAGGCGTGGCCGTAGTCCCACCAAAGGATCGCCACCAGGCATCCGGCAGCTAACGAATCCATTTGTGCGAGGAATAATTCCTGGCCTCCTTTCGGGTCGGGATAAAAGTATCGAGCCCATGGTGTCAGCAACAAAATCAATGCAAGCGTTGTGAGCAGAGGAGCGCGGCGCGCGCGCGTGAATGTGACCAGCGGAGCCCACAGAATATAGAAATACTCTTCCACCGAGAGCGACCACAGGACGCCAAATCCCATTACCACCCAGTCTGGATGTGGCACGATCCTCAGATGGGTGATCAGCGGCGGCAGGAATGCCTGCAGGAAGCTGATGTAGAGCAATACGGTTTTTAACGGCTGCGGCGTGCCCACGCTCGCCGATGCCAGGAAATACACCAGCAGGGCAAGAAAGTAGAGAGGAAACAGCCGAAGAGTGCGCCGGACATAAAAGATTTTCAGAGCGCCGCGTTGATCGGTCAGACGCAACAGAATCGACGTAATCAGAAATCCGGACAGGACAAAAAAGAGGTTAACTCCCATCCAACCCCATTGCGGTCCTAAGAAAAGAAGGCTGGGATGATGGATATAATGGCGCATCAGGACCATGGCAATCGCAATGCCGCGGAGCCCATCCAGTTCAAGGATCCTTAGTGCCGGGCTGTGAGCGGTGGATGAGATTACGATAGTCTCCGGAAATTGTTGCGAGGTCTGTGAGGCTCATGCGGCAGAATAGCATCGCGCGATCCGATTGCGGCGGATCAAGCTATGGCTCGACACCAGGAACCCCCATTTTATGGAAGGACAGTGACTAAAAACATTGTCTCTGATCCGAAGAATACGAGACAATGACGGTAGTCTTCACCGCCTCGCTTGACCCAAAATTATGAGTAAAACAGCGATCATTATTGGCGCCGGGCCTGCGGGTCTGACG
>DASZMF010000268.1:0-6042 GCA_035552035.1 Candidatus Angelobacter sp. | reverse complement strand
GCGACCATGGCGATTCTGCGGTCCCACAAGCGGGGCGATCGCGCGAGTTCATAGAGCAGCTTTTTATCTCGCGCGAGCAGATAGCGCCCAACGATGTATGGAGCGCTGTCATCCACGCCGTCCCATGTACGGATGGCGCTGCGGTTTCTGATGTAAAAGTCGAAAATTTGTTTTTGTTGCTGGTCATTACCTTTTTCAAAGCGCAGCCGCAAAATGTCATGGGCCAGGGAGCGCTCTTCATGGATGATGGAGTGCATCAGCTTGCGTATATCGGTCAGCGGGAGCGCGTGAAATTCGCGGGCCAGTCTGCGAATTTGCGGCGTGCGCACACCCAGAAAAACATCGTCACCGGTATCTTTGAAGAACCCGCGGGAGATGGCCGCCTTACCGGCATCGGCATGTTCGCGCAGCGCGGCGGCAGCTTTTGTGTATCCTATTAGGTTGCGTTTGGATGGGCTCATGCGGCAGGACCATTCTAAAGGGATGAAGTGAAGTAACCCTAAGGCCCATGAGCGTCATCTCAAGTGAGTGCAGGAGTGTTCCCCCATGAAAACTGCCTTAATAGCGATCATTGCTCTTTTGTTCTTTGCCGGGACTGGCGCCAATGCGCAGACCCAGCCGCAGTCTCAAATGCAGGCCGCGCCTGCCCAGCAGGCAGCCGCTCCCGCACAAGGCGCGTCGCAGCCAGTGAATTTGAATGCCGTTTTGCTGCAGGTGCAGCAGTCCACCAACTCGGCCAGCGTGGACATTGGCAAGCTGCGCGTGGATAGATGGAAGACTGATCCTGACCAGAAACAGCAGCTCCAGCATATTGGCGAGTCTTTGCAGAAGAGCATTGCCAATGCCGTGCCGGCACTGGTGACGAATGTGCAATCCAGCAAGGGCAGCGTTTCCGCGACTTTCAAGCTTTACCACAACCTGAACGTGATTTACGAAAACCTGAATTACCTGGCTGACGTAGCCGGTGGTCTGGGCAAAAAGGAAGAATTCGATCCGCTGGCGGCAGATTGCGCGGCGCTGGAGACCGCCCGCCAGAGCTTATCCATATATATATCTGAGTCAGCTGGAAGGCTGGAAGCGGCCAGCCGTCAGGCTGCCGTGAACGCGGCTGTCCAGACCCAGGTTCCGGGGAAAAAGGTGGTTGTGATCAATGATGACGATCCGCCGGCCAAGAAACCAGTAAAACCAGCGGCCAAGAAAAAGGCCGCCACTCCTGCTTCGGCCAAACCCCAGCCTACGCCGGCCCAATCCGCAGCCGCACCCCACTAAGCGTAAATTTAGGGAACTTGTTGCCCCAGAATGGGGTCTATCTACGTGGAAGTAGTTGCTGTATCCCGTAGATGGTTACCGCCGTCACCACCTAAATGGTTGTAGCGGCGCCCATATCTTGAGAAAATTGGGGTGACGCCATGCGAAAAATGGCGGGAGTAACAGCATTGGGAAATATTGCCAGCGCAATCGGCGTAAGGGCCGAAGAAGCTTCTATTGTTGCCGACCTCAAGGCCGGCTCAGAAGAGGCGTATAACTGGCTTGTTACCCACTATCATCAGCCGATTTACAGCCTGGTGTACCGCATTCTGACCGACCCTACAGATGCCGCGGACACCACCCAGGAAGTTTTCCTGAAAGTCTTTCGCGGCATGAATCGCTTCAATGGCGAATGCAGCCTGAAGACCTGGCTCTACCGGATCGCCATCCATGAAGCTTCTAACCAGAGGCGCTGGTGGTTCCGGCACAAGAGCAAAGAAACTTCCATGGAGGCGCAGCCTGACCAGGAGGGAAACTCTTTTGGCCTGCGCGACACGCTGGCTGATAAGAGTGAATCGCCGCTGGAGATTTTTGCCCACGAGGAAATTCGCGCGCGGGTGGAGCTGGAGCTGAAACAAATCGCCGAGCCTTATCGTACAACCGTAGTACTGCGCGATATTGAAGGGCTGGCGTATGAAGAGATAGCTGAAGTTTTACAGATTTCGCTGGGAACGGTAAAGTCCCGGCTGATTCGCGGTCGGAATGCATTAAAGAAACGACTGGAAACTTTCGTGAAAGAAATGGGTTCTGAGGTGGGGGAAAAGCCGGGGTCTATTTACCGTTCGCCGGCCCAATCAGAATTGGAGGCACAGTCATGAGGTGTACAGAGGCACAGCCCCTGCTCTCATCGTATATGGACCGCGCGGTCAGCGGCACGGAGATGCACGAAATCTCCGGCCATCTGGACCAATGCGCGCAATGCCAGAAAGAATTTTCTCTTTTAGAAAACACGCACTCTTTAGTTGCGTCACTCGGCCGCCGGCAGCCCCCCTCTGACCTGGCGCTTAAACTTCGCGTAGCTATTTCGAATGAACGTTCCCGCAGTTCGCTGAGCTTTTTTCAGCGTTATGCCCTGCGGGTGGAAAATACTTTCCGCGGCATGATGTTTCCGGCCACAGCCGGCGTGGCTTCCGCCGTGGTCTTTTTTGGTGTATTGATGGTGCTGCTGATTCCGGCGAAGGTCAGCGCCCATGACGATGTGCCGTCAAATTTCTATACGCCGCCGCGCTTGCAGCTCTCTGAATATCCTGAAAACCAGTTGAGCCTGGATTCGCCGGTGGTGATTGAAACCTATGTGGATGCTGGCGGACGCGTGGAAAACTATCGTATTATTTCCGGGCGCGATGACGCAGAAGTCCGGGAGCAGTTGAACCGGGCCCTGCTGTTCACGATTTTTGTGCCTGCACAGTCCTTTGGCCACCCTGTTTCCGGGAAAGCCATTATGTCGTTTTCCCATATCAACGTAAAAGGCTAGCAGCGGACTTTCTTTTGCGAGGGGCCATAGTTTGAAAGGTCAGGCTTCAAGGTCAAACTTTTAAAGGGTCAGGCTTTAAAGGGTCAGGCTTTAAAGGGTCAAACCAGAGTGTTTGACCCTTTCTGTTTTTCTGGCCTAAACTTAAGATTCCCAAACATTTGGAGGGGAACCCTGAGGCGGAAACTTCAACCATTTCTCGGCTTTCTGCTGTTGTTCACTGCGGCTTCCGGCACCTGTGTGGCCCAGGCTACTAAAGCACAGCTGGAAGTCAGTGAGACATTCTTCAGCCTGGCAGCGGCGCTGAACAGCTGCGGCTATGACGCTGGGCTGGACGCGTCCATGCCGTTTCGCCAGACGATCCGGGCAGAGTTGCAGAGCGCAGTGCAGCAATCGTCTGAAGCAAAACAGGCGCGCAACGCAATTTGCCAGTTCTGGATTGAACATCAGCAACCGGGGCGCGACAATGACATTACGCCCTATCTTTCTCTGGCGCTTGACCTGGGGCCCGCACCTGCATTTGCGCCCACACTTTCAGAGGCTGACCTGGCCCCGGATGCTGCGCATGTTCTGGGCGTGGTTTCACTGCTGCGGAAGTTTTATAGCGCAGCAGACCTGCATGCTCTCTGGTTGAAACATCAGCCGGAATATCAAGGGCTGGTCAAGCAGCTACATGAACCGGTTTCCCAGGCGCTGACGCAGACTGATCTTTATTTGAAGCTGGCTTTCAATAACTATCCGGGGCAGAGATTTGTGCTTTACCTTGAGCCACTGCTCTCACCGGCGCAGATAGATTCCAGAAATTTTGGCAGCAACTACTATATGGTGATCTCGCCGGACCGCGAAGGGCATGTGCGGTTTCCGGAGATCCGGCATACATATCTACACTTTGTTCTTGATCCGCTGGCGCAATTGCACGGAACCGCGCTGAAAGAGCTGGAGCCGATTCTTGAAGACCTGAGTAAGGCGCCCATGTCGGAAGCGTTCAAAAATGATATTGCCCTGATGGTGAATGAGTGCCTGATCCGCGCCATTGAAGCACGCACCACGATTCCCAAGTCCAATGAGCAGGCACGGAACGCATACGTGCAGCGGTCAGTAGAAGAAGGATTTGTGCTGACGCGGTTTTTCTACGACCAGCTGGGCGACTTTGAAAAAGAATCCATCGGCATGAAAAATGCCTACGGCAATATTCTTCATGCAGTGAACCTGGACCGGGAAAGAAAACATGCCCGAGAAGTGGTGTTCCGCGAGCAGGCCACACCGGAGATTGTAAGCGCGGTACAACAGGCACCGAATGAAGATCGGGTACTGGATCTGGCTGACCAGAAGCTGGCGGCGGGCGATCGCGAAGGCGCGCAGAAGATTGCGAATGAGGTGATACTGCACAACCATGGCGGCGACGCGCCGGGGCATGCGGCGTTCATTCTGGCCCGAATCGCCACACTCTCTGGCAAAATGGAAGATGCCCGCGTGGATTTTGAACAGGCAGTGCAGTCGATAAAAGACCCAAGAATCCTTGCCTGGAGCCATATCTATCTGGGCCGGATATTTGATATCCAGCAGAACCGTGACGTGGCTGTTGAGCACTACAAAGCGGCGCTGGCGGCGGGCGATCCTGCGGCTGATACCAGGGCGGCCGCTGAGAGAGGCTTGACATTGCCCTATCAGGCGGGGAAAGCAGCCAAGCAATGAAAAAGTTCATGAAAAATATGTGGCCGCTGGCATTGCTGCTGGGCCTGCTGTGCGTCAGCGCTACGGCAACAGCGCAACAGCCGGGCAGCGGTTCAAGCAAAGCGGCGCAGCCGGCAGGGAAGCATGTCCCGCAGGCGAAAACGAAGCCTGAGTTTGCCGATTACAACACCGCCTACGCGGTGAGTGGTGGAGCAGCTTCAGAGAAAGCGGCGGAAGATTTCGCAGCCAAATATCCTGACAGCGAGCTCAAGTCATTTCTTTACTCCAAGGCCATGCATGAGTATCAGACAGAAAACAACAAGCCCAAGATAGAGGCCATGGGCGAAAAAGTTTTACAGCTTGATCCGGACAATCCGGTGGCGCTGGTTCTGACCGCTACGGTGCTGGCCGATACTCTGGCAGACACGGATACTGATCGCGCAAAGAAAGTGGCGATGATCAAAAAGAACAGCGACCATGCGCTGGAGACGATCAACTCTGATTTTGCTCCCGGCGCGAATGTTTCCCCGGAGCAGCTAGCGGCATATAAGAGGACATTGCAATCCATGGCGCACTCCGCGCTGGGGATTGTGGCGCTCAAAAGCGGCGACGATGCTGGAGCGGAGAAAGAATTAAAGACCGCGGCCGATGCGAATTCAAGCCAGCCCGATCCGTATGTCTGGTACCATTTGGCGCTGGCCCAGGACCACCAGAAGAAATATCCAGAGGCGATGGCTTCAGTGAATAAGGCAGTGCAATATGCTGGATCTGATCCTGAGCTGGCGGTTTTGGCGCAGGGCGAACTTACAAGATTGCAGACACTGAACCAGGTTGCGCCAGACGCGGCCAAGCCGCAGCCGCCAAAGTAACGTATTTATGAGTGAAGAGCACACAGAGCCTGTGGATAGCGCACCAGCGGGATTCCCGCGCTGGATGCGAGTTCTCGCAGGTTTGACGGTATTGGTTCTTACCGCAATTCAATCTCAGGCGCATTCGCCTAAACCAGAAAATCAGACGCAAGCTGCCCAGGAGGCGTATCGTCCCCAGGCCAAGAGCCAGCAGGAGCGCAACGATTTTAATGCTGCGTATGCGTTGACCGTCGCAGCCAGTGAAGAAGCTGCCGCCGACGATTTTGCCAATAAATATCCTGTCAGCGAATTGCGCCGCTATCTTTATTCCAGCGCCATGCTGCTCTACCAGCGCGCCAACAACTCAGACAAAATGCTGGCCATGGGAAACAAGGTTCTTGAACTGGATGCGGATAATCCGCTGGCGCTGGTGCTTACAGCCACGGCGCTGGCCAATGGGTTGGACGATCGAGATCCTGACAAAGAGAGCAAGGTCGGGACCGTTAAGCGCAACGCGGCACGGGCTATCCAGATTGCGGAAACCAGTTACACCGGCCCGGCCAAGACAACGCAAATTTATAAGTCCACCTTGCAGGCCATGGCTTATTCAGCGCTGGGAATCATGAAGCTGAAAACGGGCGACGATGCCGGCGCGGAAAAAGACCTGGCACTGGCCGCTGAGATGGCAAAAATTCATCCTGATCCTTATGTCTGGTACCATCTGGCGCTGGCGCAGGATCA
>DASZMF010000267.1:0-1665 GCA_035552035.1 Candidatus Angelobacter sp. | reverse complement strand
AGAGCTTCCACGGAGATGTTTATCTTTGGGGTGATTTCTGCGGGCTGCTTATCGGCGGCCGGGCGATTTTTCTTTAGCTGGATTCGTGGTAACGAAAGGCCATCTACCAACGACCTCATGCCAGCAAGGCACAGTTGAACTTATGATGTTCTCTGGAAGGCCGTTTGGACCGTACTCCCCATGGAACTTGCAGCCCAAAATAAACTGAGCACCGCACAACACTATTCGCCGACATCGACGCCTGTTCTGGATGTCTTTCGCCCGTTGCCCCCGCAAGGCAAAGAGAACCTCAGCGCGGGAGAGTATTTCCTTGCCAGCAGCCTGGTGATTACCACTCTGGTCGCCTTGCCTGGACTGCGCGTCGCGGTTGAAACCGCGCCTGGTTATTGGGCCGCACTTATTCTGGCGATGGCCGCCACTGGTGCGGGAATGGTTCACGAAGCAGGACATCTTTTTTCCGCATTACTTTTTGGCTTTAAGCTCACGCAGATCAAGATTGGCCCGCTGCAATTTGGAAAGCACGTAAATTCTCGCGAGCCTTATTGCGGCGATGTGCTCACGCTGGGTGTTACTGGATTTGAACCACGGGTGGCTGATCAAGATGATGCAACATTGCGCCGCCGTTTGTGGTTTCTGCTGCTGGGCGGGCCGCTGGCCAGCTTGGCGCTGGCTGTGGTGCTGGAGTTTTCCTTGACCATGATGGCGCAGCCGCGCTTCCTGCTGACTTTTGGATTTCATGCGGGCGCTGCGCTCTCTGCACTTTTTGCGATCGCCTCTCTGCTGCCTGACGTGAATCGTCGCGGTAACTTTTCTGACGGTGCGCGCCTGCTGATGCTGCTCAAGAATGATGGCAAGGCCGAACGGTGGTTTTCCAATATCCGGTGCCAGATTGCCTTGAACCAGGGGCGGCATCCAAGAGACTGGGACGAGACGTGCGTGAGCCGGGCCGCTGCCGTGCGAGACGATTCATGCGATGCCTATATCTCGCGCTGGCTGGCTTACCTGTGGGCTGCTGAGCGCCAGGACATTACCTGTGCTACCAAATATCTTGAAGGCGCTCTGGAGTCGTTGGCATACTCCACGCCGAAATTGCGCGACCAGTTGTTCCTGGAAGCTGCGGTTTTTCAGGCATGGTTTCGTGACAATCCTTCTAAAGCGCTTTTCTGGGTTTATCGCATTCGCAACAAGAAGCTTACGCGCCTGCAAAAACTGCGGCTGGATGTTGCGCTGTTGTGGGCGGAAGGCCGCTTGTTTGACGCGTGGGAGAAGCTGGGCACGGGCTATATGACTGAGCTTATGGAACTGCCGGCCTCGCCGGGACGCACTCTGGCAGAAGAAAGTGCTGGAGAGTGGAAGCGGCAGATGGAGTCGCGCATGCTTACCCGCGCGTGGCGCAGCATGTATTCGCTCTCACGGCAGCTTGAGCCTGCTGCCTTACAGGAAGGTTTCACCGCTCAGCAAAAACAGCAAATAGCCTCATGGTAGGTAGTCGTACCGTTTCCTTCGAATCATCGCTGGCGCGATGAACGTCTCTATTCGCTTTCGCTCACCCAGAACTGAAGTTCTGGGCTGGGCCCGCCTTCCGGCCGCGCCGGGACGCTAGACGCTGATACTGCTAGTGGTTCAGTTTTTCAAACTGTACCACTACCCGTGGTAACATCCTCT
>DASZMF010000266.1:0-2505 GCA_035552035.1 Candidatus Angelobacter sp. | reverse complement strand
CTATGCCGGATTCAGTGTGGGAGCCCTGCGCAGCCGCATTGAAGACGCTCAGGCCAAAGTAATTCTCACCGCAGACGTTACATTTCGCCGCGGCAAGCTGGTGCCCTTGCGCGCCATTGTTCAGGAGTCGATTGCCGGACTGGAATTGGTTGAAAAAGTTGCGGTCTTCCGCCGGCTCAAGCCATCCATTGAATTGAGTCCGCGTGAAGTTGATTTTTACGAACTCGTCCGCGCGCAAAAAGCCGACTGCCCGGCTGAAATAATGGACGCGGAAGATCCGCTCTACATTCTTTATACGAGCGGCACCACGGGCAAACCCAAAGGCGTGGTCCACGTGCATGGCGGATACGCCGTGGGCATTCACTACTACATGAAGCGTTTCTGGGACGCCACGGACGACGATATTTTTCTCTGTACCTCGGACATTGGCTGGGTCGTGGGACATTCTTATATCGTCTATGCACCGCTGCTGGCGGGCGTGACCACGCTGTTTCGCGAAGGCGCAATCGACTATCCCAATCCGGGGATTATTTGGGAGCTGGTGGAAAAATATCGTGTCTCCATTGTCTTCACCGCGCCCACGGCTGTCCGCATGTTTATGCGCCATGGTGATGAGCTGCCGAAAAAGTATGATCTCCGCAGCATTCGTCTCTTTACCTGCGCGGGCGAGCCGCTGAATCCTGAGGCGTTGCAGTGGGCGTATCGCGTACTCTGCGGCAATGGCGCGCACGGATTCATCGCGGACAACTGGTGGCAGACTGAAACTGGCGGCCCGTGCCTGGGCACCATGCCCATGATGGCCACGCGTCCCGCAAAAGCCGGCAAGGCGCTGCCTGGCGTGGTGGCTGAAGTTGTGGATCAGCAAGGCAACAAGATGCCGCCGAATAAAGGTGGCTTGCTGGTGCTTCGCAAGCCATTTCCGCACATGTTCCGCACTGTGTATGGCGACCCTGCGCGCTATGCCGAAGACTGGGGTAAAGTTCCCAACGCATACACCACGGGCGACGTTGCCGTGTGCGACGAAGACGGCTACTTCACGGTTGTGGGCCGCGCGGACGACGTGCTGAATGTAGCGGGTCATCGCATTGGCACCGCCGACGTTGAAGGCGCGCTGGTCAGTCATCCGGCGGTTGCTGAAGCCGCAGTCATTGGACGCCCCGATGAAATCAAAGGTGAAAACATTAAAGCATTCGTGATTCTGCGCATTGGTCACACGGGTTCGCCAGAGCTTGAAGTGAAATTGAAAGACCATGTGCGGCACGTGCTGGGCTCTATCGCCGTGCCGGCCGAGATTGCTTTCCCTGACAGGCTGCCCAAAACGCGCAGCGGCAAGATTATCCGCCGGCTGCTCAAAGCGCAGGAGCTTGGGCGCGAGGTAGGCGATCTCTCAACGTTGGAAGAATAATCTGGCTTCAGTGTGTCGGTGAAGAACAAAAATGTGGCGCATCCCCGAATCAGGTAGATGCGCCACAGATTTAAAGAGATTGCCTCTTCTTAGTGCGTAATCGTCAGAGTCAGATTCAGCGTGCTTACGTGCGTTCCGCTCGTCCCGGTTACTACAATCGTGCTTTGCGTTGCGGGAGTCGGTGTAGGGTTGGGAGCTGGGGTGTTGGTTCCGCTGCCTCCGCCGCAGGAGCTTATCCCCAGAGCCAAAACAGCGACAACCGCCATCTGCCAGTAACGCTTGCGTTTGCCTTTCAACGAGATCGCGATGGCAAACATGGCGCCAAAGAATATTGGCACGCCGCGGAACGGCACATTGTGCAGAGCGGCGCTGGTAGTCGAGGTTACCGTCACCGTGAATGGAATGGGATTCGCCGCCGAATTTGTCCCCGTAAGAGAGAGTGAAGCCGGACTGATGGAGCAAGTTGTGTTTGCAGGAGCACCGGAACAAGTAAGTGCAACGGTGCCGCTAAAATTGGTGGGGCCACCCGGACTTTGGGAAGCAAGCGTGAGATTGTAGGTCGCTGTTTGCCCGGGCGCTATTGTCACTGCGTTATTGCTAAAAAGAAACTCGAAAGGAGGAGCTACGTTCACTGTTATTACGGGCGACGTGGTTGAGAGGTAATTGGCGTCGCCGGAATAGCTGGCTGAGATTTGACGCGGGCCTTCATTCGCAAATGTTGTTGTAAGCGTGGCCTGCTGAGTTGCGCCATTCAGCGCCACAGGAGCACCCAGAGCAACTCCGCCATCCAGGAACTGCACTGTACCCGTGGGCAAAATAGGGCCTGCTGCAAAATTCACCGTTGCCGTCAAGGTTCCTGGCTCTGAGGCAGCAAAGTTTGCCGACTGTTGAACCACAGCCACCGTGGGAGTGCCTTTGGCAACGGTGATATTCAGGGCCGTTGACGCAGACGCATTAAAGCTGGGATCGCCTTCATACGATGCAACCAGAGCATGCACTCCGGGAGCAAGCGGGACTGGAGTCGGGTTGCCGAAAAAGAACAATTCCGATTGACCGTCTCCATTCACTGGGGCCGAACCGATTACCGTGGCCGAGTCCTT
>DASZMF010000265.1:0-2127 GCA_035552035.1 Candidatus Angelobacter sp. | reverse complement strand
GTCCTGGCGATACTCCGCGTAGTCCACTTGCGTGGGATTGCGGCCCAGCGGCGTTTCCGTATAACGGATGGTGCGTATCAGAACGCCGGCAACTTTATCAAAGAACATACGCACGGGCGGCTGGCCCGGATTGCTGCCGATGACCTGGTAAACCGCAACCCTGCCAATCTTCTCTGCCGGACGCACCCGCAACTGATTGAACATTTTCTTGATTTCCGTGGGCAGATAGAACGTGGCGTCAAAGCTGATAGCTTCGTTCTCCGAGGGCGACATGTCACGCGGCGGCTGTCCGCTGGAACCGAGCCATCCAGCATGGCCGTCAAAGGCGGTAATGTTTTCGCCGCGCGGCGTGTTCATGGTGGAAACTCTTTTGTTCGGCGCCTTGGACACCACTTCAATCGGGTAAGTGGTCTGCCCGAAGGTGATGGTGCCTTTTTGCACGCGGCTGTTTATTTTCTGGATGGCTTCAGCGCCGCCCATGGCTTGAATATATTTATCGATGATCTGGTCGGCCGTGAGTGGAGACTCTTCGCCAATCGGGATATCGTTTCGCGGGGCCTCTTCTTCGGCAATGATGGGAATGGCCGCCGGATGCTCCGATCCGTGATGGCAGGAGTAGCACGTTACTTCGCGTTCGCCCTCGAAGTGCGTCTTGTTGATGGCCGCCTGCATCTCGATCATCTTGCGCGCCGTCAGCTTGGTCTTTTTGTCATCTTTATCAAACGCGCCCTGCACGTGGCAGAAAGAACACTCCACGCCCAGCGAGTTGGCGATGAACTGCATGGTTGGCTGCAACTGGTCAGCCGGAATACCTTTGAACACCTGAATGTTTTTGAAAGCCTGCTCTGCTGGCTTGGGTGCGGGAGCAGCCGTCTGCGGCGCGGCCGGCGCCTGCGCATGTGCCTTGTAAAATCCAAAAGCCAGGCCAGCGGTGACGACCAGCGCCAACAAGGTGCGTATTAAAACTCGATTCATGCAGTGTTCCCCTGATGCAAAAGATTTCTGGTGCAAAATTTCTGGTGCAAACATTAACGATAAAAATGACAGAAAGAAACTTCAGACTAGTTTTAGCAAAAAGAAGTGTAAACGATTCGCGACGGAATCCAAACGCTCTTCTTGTCGGACGATTTGCACTTGCCGATGTAAGCAGCTTCGCGGGCTTTTCTTTAGGAACGAAATATTTTCTGGGTCCACGCTTACCTGGGTCTGCGCTCTTATCTGTCGCGTCCGGGCATGGACCCACGGCCCAGCAGAGCTTCTTTCAACTCAGACAAGGTTTTATCTTTCCAGTGCTGCGAAAAGTTCTCCACCGTCATGAGCGTGCGCGGATACATATGGTCAACGTACATGGTTCCACCCAGATGATCGATCTCATGCTGCAAAATGCGCGCATACCATCCGCTGGCTTCAATGATTTTAGGCTCGCCTTTTTCGTCCACGCATTCCACGCGCACTTTGCGCGCGCGCGGCGTCAACGCCATCAGGTTCGCCAGGCTCAGGCAGCCTTCCAGAGCGTCAATCTGTTCGTCGCCCAGCAGCGTAATTTTGGGATTGATAATCACATGGAACGGCACCGACTGCCGCTCGCGCTCCGCCAGTTGCTCCGGCGTCCAGTCCTTGATGTACTCCGGACGGTCTTCTATCACGGCCAGCTGAATGCTCTGGCCAATCTGCGGCGCAGCCAGTCCCACGCCCGGCGCGCCATACATGGTCTCTTTCATCTGCTGGATCAGCTCGCGAATCTCACGGCTGCGAATCTCATTCGGACGCAATGCCCGCGCCGGCTTGCGCAACACCAGCTCTCCGGCCTGGACAATGGATAGAAGTGTCATAGGATCATCGGTTCAAAAACCATCGGCTCAAAAGCGAATATTGTACATGGAACTGGATGCAAACTCTGCCACACAAGTCGTGCGGGAAAGCTGATATATTGGCGGGCGCAAAGAAACCACGTTTGCCCGCGCTGCCACAAGCTTGCCATTAAGCCATAAGCTTGCGAAGAAAGAGAAGCCCTATGACCTCTATCAACCGCAGAGATTTTTCCCTTCGCCTGGTTTCACTCGTTTCAACTCTCGGCTTTGCCGGGACAGCCTTCGGACGCGCCGCTCTCACCAACGCAACTGCAGC
>DASZMF010000264.1:0-3236 GCA_035552035.1 Candidatus Angelobacter sp. | reverse complement strand
GAAATTGGAAGAGGAACTGGGCGTACGGCTGTTTGACCGGCTGGGCCGCACGGTGCGGCTGACCGGTTTTGGGCAGGTGTTACTGCCCCGCGCCCGTGCCATTTTGGGCGAGCTAAAGGCCGCCAAAGATGAGGTGGCGGAGCGACAAGTCGCGGTCTCAGGGCCGGTAAGTATTGGCGTAATTCCCACCATCGCCCCGTATTTTCTGCCTCTTCCGCTGGCCTTGTTCTCCCGCAAATATCCGCAAGCCTCCATTACCGTGGCGGAAGATGTGACCGCCCGGCTCATGGACCGCCTGCGTGCCGGCCAGATCGATCTGGCGATTATGGCCATGCCCATGCGCGGGCATGATGTGGAAACATTTAACCTGCGCACGGAGCGGCTTTTTGCCATTATGCCGCGGGCACATCGTCTGGCGAAAAAACGCAAGGTCATGCTCAAGGAATTGCGCGACCAGCCATTTCTCCTGCTCCGCGAAGATCACTGCTTCCGCGATACCGCCATTGAAGTCTGCAAGCGCGCGCGAGTAATGCCCCGCGTGGTTTTTGAGAGTGGACAGTTCAGCAGCATCCTGGCCATGGTGGGCGCCGGGCTGGGTATTTCGATTGTTCCCGCGATGGCGGTGGAGCAGCGCGAGGATTGCGCCTTTGTTGCCGTGGGTGACGATAAAGCCTCACGCACCATCGGCGTAGTCACGCTCAAAGGGCGCTATCTCAGCCGCGTGCAGCACGCGTTTCTGGCACACCTGCATACGTTTGCCCCTAAAGAAGGCTAGTGTGTTTTGGCCTGCTGCTGATTTTTAGACAACTTGAATCAGTAGCGCCGGATCTTGCTTTGCAGATAGCATTTCAGCGTGCGAGATTTCCAAACCTTATTTGACGATGCCGAGCCTTCTTTCATCACCCATGCCGGATATACGCCGTATGGGAAGCTGAGCTTTCCCGCAGCCCACGGCGAGCGCCCATGGACGTACGCTAATTTTGTTCAGTCGATTGACGGCATAGCTTCCTTTAAAGGCGCGCATGCCGCTGGCTCTGATATTTCGCAGTCGCCCGAAGATCGCTGGCTCATGGACCTGCTGCGCGCCCACGCTGACGCCATCATTCTGGGTGTAAATACTTTGCTGGAAGAGACACTGAGTTGGCCGCAGTTGAATAACGGCCGCGGGCCGGTGTATCGGATTGAAAATGAGTTGCTGCGCGACCTGCGAACCAGGCTTGGGCGCAAACGCGAAACCGTAATCTTTGTTACCGGCTCAGGCCGCGTTGATCCGAAAGCGTATCGCGTGTTTGATGGCGACCAGATGGACGCGCTGGTTCTCACTACTGCCGCGGGCGCAGCACGAGTGAAAGCCCTCAGTCCTGGCGTTCGGGTGATTGTCGCCGGGCAGGACAAAACGATTGACCTGCCGCTGGCCATGCGCATGCTGCGCCAGGAAATGGGGATCGAACACCTGCTGTGCGAAGGCGGCCCAACTCTGTATGGAAGCATGTCGCGCGGGGGCTTGATTGATGAAAAGTTTGTGACGGTATCGCCCATTGAGATTGGCTTGTTTGTTCCGCCGGAGCAGGAGACTGCGCCGGTAGTACAAGGGCAGGTCGATCTGCGCCCCACCACGTTTACTTTTCCCGGCTTCACCAAAGAGAATGCCCCGTGGTGGCGTTGGATGAGCTGCCATCGCGTGGGAGACCATCAGTTCAATCGCTACCGCAGGAAATAGTCTTCCTTCTCGTGCCCCTTCGTCTTGGCTCGTTCAGGGCCATTGCGCTCGATCGTTGCATCCAAAACAGCCCAGCTTCATCCATATAAGTAGATTATTAGAGTTAAAGATATTGGACTGCATGGCGAGGCATTGTAAAGAAGCGCGAATTTTTGGTGCTTCTCGCCCTTAAGTGCATGTCCCGTTCTGCCGAATTGTTTTAGCAGGTAAGAGTTTTTAGTTCAGGTTGGAGAGGGGCTTTATGGAAAAAGTACGGGACAATCCGCGCTGGGGTGTGGTGCTTTTTGTAATGGTCTTTGTGGCCTCGGTTCTGCTGTTGCTGGCCGATAAAGCCGCAACCCGCTAACCTGGTTATTTTCTGCCGGCGGCTTCCACGCTACGCGTGGGGTCGGCGCCCTGCCAGGTAACGTCTGCCGTGGGCCCGTAGCTTGAAGGCACGGGTTTGCCCAGCAGGCGCAAATACACGCTCAGCTGTGTACGGTGATGCGTGGTGTGCAATACCCGCCGCCAGAAAACCCAGATCCGCTCGCGCTCGACATCAAAAAACGGAACCACTTCCAGCCACCACTTTTGGTCGCGATGGGCCATGCGCTCCAGCCGCGGACGGCATAACTCTTCATTGCGCGCGCAAAAGCCCGCGGGCGTAAGTCCCTGCGGCAGCACCGCTGCTGCTTCAGGCTCGCCAGCCAAACCAATGAACTCAGCAAAGAAGCGCCGCTCAGAGAGAAGCTGGTGTTTCATCACGTCCAGCACGCTGCTGGAGCGGTCGGCGGATTTAAAAGTCATATCGCCCGGACCGAACAGCCGCCACAGACTCACAACCTTGTTGGTCTCGCTGGCGTAGGTGTCCAGCAGATGTTGAAACACAGGGTCGGCGGCGCGCGGCACTTGAGCGTCAGGAATAGCGACGTATTCGTATTGCATCGGCATGGTGGCCTTCTTAGTGGAACAGTGAATTTTACGCCTCTCTCCACCAGCGGCAAGAATGTATTTGCCAGGTGGGATTGCCATGCAGTCGGCTGGCTGGCCGCCGTGCGCAGAATATTGAGTTGGAGGCAGATTTTAGCACGCCAGATTCCCAAAGTGGTTTGGCGCGAAGCGACATAAATTAAGAAGCCAATCGGCAAACGTTGTAATCTACTAATGACGTTTCCCATTAGGAGTGCCCGTGGCCCCTCAGCCTGATCTAAAGAAAAAATCCGCAAAAGAGCAATTTAAGTCCGCCATGCCCCTGGTCAAAGAGCTTGTGCGGCCCAGATTAGGCCTGCTTTTTTTAGGGCTGGCATTGCTTGCCATCAATCGCGTTTGTGGCCTGGCGCTCCCTTACTATTCCAAGTTCCTGGTGGATAACGTAATTAACCTGCACGAGATGTATTTGCTTCTGCCTCTGGTAGGCAAAGTGCTTCTGGCCACAACCATCCAGGCGGTTACGTCGTTTACGTTGACTCAGCTGCTGTCCAAGGAGGGGCAGCGCGCGATTGCTGAGTTGCGCCGCAAGGTACAGGAGCACATCGGA
>DASZMF010000263.1:0-3152 GCA_035552035.1 Candidatus Angelobacter sp. | reverse complement strand
TTTCACTTCACTCTTAACTATTCTTTAACAACATCCAGCTTGCGAGCTACAGCAGAGCTGGATTAGCATACCTATCCACTGTTGTTGGGTGCCTAAAAGACCATTTAGTTTGGAGCACCATATGCTTATCATTCGCAGGCTGTCATTACTTTTTCTCTTCCTTAGCTTCACTGTTGCCGGCTTCTGCCAAAACGCACCTCAGATAGCGCCCGTACCTTCCGACTCACTTGAGTTGGTCACCGGAGCAACGCAGGTGCCAGGCACTCCGCAGGAACGTGCTTCTGTGCTGGATCTGCTGGAGCGTGCCCGCCAGAATGGCGACCTGCATGCCCCCGGCAGCGCGGCCTTTACGTTGAAAGTTAATTTCAGCGGCAGCGGCAATGTGCACTATACGGGATCGGGCGAGATGGAAGAAACATGGCTGTCTCCATTCAATTTCCGCTGGAGCGCGCGACTGGGAAATTTTGAGCTTACGCGTATTTCTTCCGGACGGCGCATTTTTGACGATAAGCCGGTTGACTTCATCCCCATTCGCCTGCACATGTTGCGCGACGCCATTTTTTGGCCGATCAATTTTAATCAGGCACATGCGCTGATCCGCACTGCCACCGCACAATGGAAAAGCTCCGAGGTCACGTGCATTCTGACATCGGGCGGCATGTCTGACCCAACGCCTACCCCGGGACGCCGCTGGGTAGAACGCGAGTATTGCATCGATACAAAGACTGGCCTGCTTCAGATACTGTCCGATGCGCCCGGCATTTACGTGCTCTACGATTACAGGAACGCGATCCATTTCCATGGGCGCACGCTTGCAGACAGGATCTCAATTGTGGAAGGCGGCAAGACTGTACTGGAGGCGCACCTGGGCAGCATCGCCGATGCTGACCCGAACAACACAACTCTGCTGACGCCGACTCCAGAAATGCGGAACAACTCCGGGCCGATTCTTTCCGGCACCATGCGGTTTCCGCAGAATATCTCAGTCCCTTCCGGGGCTTCAGTGATTCAGCCGGTGATTGTCCATGCCATTCTCGATAAAAATGGCAGAGTGCTGGATGCGGAGCTAGTGGAGAGTTCAGACGAAACATTCAGCCAGACGGCGCTGGCGCTGGTGAAACAGTCATCGTATGGGCAAGGCCAGGACACCCGTCTACAGCGCGAAGCATTCATTAACGTGAAGTTTTTTTCGCAGTAAGCCGGTATCACTTGCGCATGATGGCGCGAATGGGCTCATTGTCGGCATAGACCTGCCATACAGCGATTTTGCCATCTTTGATCTCGGCGCACCATGCGGCGGGCGTCTTCCAGAAGTTTTCCTTGTTCGGTGGACCGCCATCTTTTGGATTCACAAATGTTCCCTGCGCTGAACCGAAGATGGCCACAGTATTTCCGTCGGCAAAAATTTCTGCGTGTGATATGGAATAGTCAGGCACCATTTTGAAGTAGCCTTCCCACGCTGTCCGCAATTTGGCTGTGCCTTGAACACGATTGCCTAGCGCATCAACGAACTCACCGTCGACGGCCATCAGCGAGCAGATGGCTTCGGCGTTGTGCGCGTTGATTTGTTCCTCAAACTTCAAAACTACCTGAACAGGGTTCATGAAAATTTTCCCTTCTTTCAAAATAGCCAAAAATAAAAAAGTGCCTTGCAGGAAATGGAGAGCTCTGGATTACAATCCTTCGTTCGCACAAATCGTCATTCGCATAAGTTCAGGAGACCCTTCATGCTGCGTCGTGCCCTTATTTTAAATGTGCTGCTGCTTGCTGTTTGCTTTGTTCCCGCCGTGTCCCAATCTACCGCGCCCCAGAACAGGCCGCTGCGTCCGGTGCATACATTTTCCATCGTCGCATTTGATCCCACAACCGGAGAGATGGGCGTGGCCGTGCAGTCGCACTGGTTTGCTGTGGGCGGTGAGGTTCCATGGGCAGAGGCTGGCGTAGGCGCAGTGGCGACGCAATCTTTTATTGATCCTAGCTACGGCCCGCTGGGGCTTGACCTGATGCGCGCGGGCAAGAGCGCGCCAGAAGCGCTGCACGGACTCCTGATTGCCGACAGTGCTTGCGACGTTCGTCAGGTAGCGATGGTGGATACACAAGGACGCGTTGCGACATTTACTGGAGCCAAAGACATACAGCCTGCGGGCGGAATTGCTGGAGCTGCAACTGGAGCGCCTGTGCCGATTCAATGCGGCGGCCATGCGGGCGGCGCGCTGCTGGTGGGCAAAGATTATTCGGTTCAAGCCAACCTGATGAGCAATGACAAGATCTGGCCAGCCATGTCCAAGGCGTATGAATCCACGAAGGGCGATCTGGCTGACCGCATTCTTGCCGCACTGGATGCGGCGCAGGCTGTGGGCGGTGACGTGCGGGGAAGACAGTCAGCGGCCATCATCATTGTTCCCGCAAAAGGCACGGGCAAGCCGTGGCAGGATTACATTTTCAATCTCCGCGTGGACGATAGTCCGGAACCGCTCAAAGAACTGCGCAGGCTGGTAACGCTGCAACGCGCATACAACCACATGAACGCCGGCGATAAAGCCGTGGAACTTCATGACAATCCGGGAGCGCTGCGCGAATATGGCGCCGCCGAGCAGCTGGTCCCTGATAGCGCCGAGATGATTTACTGGCACGCCGTGGCGCTGGCGAACATGGGTCGCGTGGATGACAGCCTGCCGCTGTTCAAAAAAGTTTTTGCCATGGACCACAACTGGGTGGACCTGACGCCCCGGCTGCCGAAAGCAGATTTGTTGCCGGATGATCCGCAGTTGATACAGAAGATTGTGTCGCAGGCGAAGTGAAACGATCTCACACGAACGTCTCTCATGAAACTGATTTGAAGCGACAAAGTTAAAGTTGAAGACACTAAAATCTTGACCTATGGCCTTCCGGGGACATCGGTGTTAGATTTAAGCAAAAGATGCCGACAACAAAAACATCAAAAAATGAACTCTACTTAATGGTCTTGCCATTGGTGCATCTGGACACCGGACTGACCGAACAAACCATGACATTGTTCCCAGATAAAGCTTTTGCCACAGAATTTTTCGAGGATGAGGTTGATCTGTATGTCAGCATGTTTAAATCTCGTGCGAATAAATATTTGATAGGTGGCCACGTTCTTGCATATGAGTTTTATCCAGAACCAAAGC
>DASZMF010000262.1:0-2609 GCA_035552035.1 Candidatus Angelobacter sp. | reverse complement strand
ACAACTTCTGGCGGCGGTGGTGGTACTGGAACTGGCGGCGGGAGCGGGGCTGGTGGCGGCACAGGTAGTATTCCATTACCTTTGCCTTAATAGATGGAGGGGATATATGGCGCAATGCACACATACGACGGTGGTCACTTTAGCTGATGGCTCTAAAGCTGAGCACATCGCAGAGGCGCTTGGATATCGCATGCTGGCAGATGGCGTCGTCTCTATTCTTGCTGCGTGCTGTGGCCAGGTTGGCGGCGCATTGTGCGGTGAATGCAACGGCGTCGGCTGCAAGGATTGTGGCCACGTTGGTGTGCACGCTATTAAAGGAGCAGAGGACACCAGATCGTGGCACTCATTCTATGATATCGGGATGCCCACGTCTGACGGCAACGGTGGATTGCTGCCTCCGATTGATCCAGCCAGCGAGGTGGCAGCGCACGTTAAAAGGGTGGCTGAAGGCCATGCAGCCAGGCATAAGGCAAGGGTGTCAGGCTTGGATGGATTAATGAGGCCGAAGGCCACGGCAGAACGGCAAACCCTTGGCGAATGACTCACTCCGGCTCAATTCGCCCACACTCCGGCTTAATTCGCCCATTACTCCAGCCGACCGCGCCCAGCCACAGCTTCAGTGCTGTGCCGCCGCGCATGTCTTTTGTTTACAATAGATAGTGATGCCGACTGGTCCTGAAATTCGCGAGAAATTCCTGCGCTTCTTTGAAAGCAAAGGCCATAAGCGTGTGCACTCATCGTCACTGGTGCCCGCCAACGATCCCACGCTGCTCTTTACCAACGCGGGCATGAACCAGTTTAAAGACGTATTTCTGGGCGCCGAGAAACGCGACTACGACAAGGCCACCACGTCACAAAAGTGCGTGCGCGCCGGCGGCAAGCATAATGACCTGGAAAACGTCGGCTTCACCAAGCGCCATCACACATTTTTTGAGATGCTGGGCAATTTTGGCTTTGGCAGCTACTTTAAGGCGGAAGCGATTGCCTATGCGTGGGAGCTGGTCACCTCGCCCAATTGGTTTGGCATTGTTCGCGACAACCTTTACGTAACCATCTTTAAAGGCGAGCATGGCATTCCCCGCGATGACAATGCGGAAAAATTATGGCTCAAAGTTGGCGTACAAAAAGAGCGCATCTTTGCCATGGGCATGAAGGACAACTTCTGGTCCATGGGTGATACCGGTCCGTGCGGTCCGTGCAGTGAAATTTATTACGACATGGGTCCTGCCGCTTCAGAGCAGGGCCACGCCGACTGCATGTTCCCCTGCGAGTGCGGACGCTACGTGGAATTCTGGAACCTGGTCTTCATGGAGTTTGATCGTGACAGCAATGGCACGCTCAACCCGCTGCCCAAGCCGTCCATTGATACCGGCATGGGACTGGAGCGCATTGCGTCCATTCTGCAAGGCCAGATTTCCAATTACGATACCGATCTTTTCATTCCTCTGCTGGCGTCTGCGGCGCGGTTGACCGGCGTTGATCTGAACCAAGAGCTGGCAGCAGAAAAAGGTTCATCTTCTGCGGCAAGCTTGCGCGTAGTGGCGGACCATGCGCGCGCGGTTACGTTCCTGATTAATGATGGTGTGCTGCCTGCGAATGAAGGCCGCGGCTACGTGCTGCGCAAAATTCTGCGGCGCGGCATTCGCCACGGACGCCTTTTGGGCGCAAGCAAGCCATTCATGCATGAAATGGTGATGGCTGTCCGCGATCTGATGAAAGATGCTTATCCTGAGCTGGTAGATAACGCCGAGCGCATTTCGAAAATTGTTTTTGAAGAAGAGCGCCGTTTCGCCAATACGCTGGAAGCCGGACTGGCACGTCTTGAAGCCGACCTCAACACTCTGCGCAAAGAAAAAGCTGACAGCCAGCGCATCGCTCTGGCCAAAGATCCGCTGGGCGAAAAAGGTTTGTCTCCGGCTGAGCTGGCGCACCACCAGTATCAGAGCGCCCGCGAGCTGCGCTATCGCGGTGAAGATGCGTTCAAGCTGTATGACACCTTCGGTCTGCCCTTTGACTTCATCATGGACACATGCCGCGACGCCGGCATCAGCGTGGACGTGGAAGGTTTTGAGCTGGCCATGGAAGCGCAGCGCGAACGCGCGCGGGCTTCATGGAAAGGCGGCTCCAAGCAGACGGCGTCGCCCATTTATCGTGACCTGAAGAAGACGGATTTTGAAGGCTATCGCACCACGCGGTCAAAAGGCAGTGAGGTTTTGGCGATCGTGAAAAATGGCCAGGGTGTGCAGGCGCTGCAGCCGGATGAAGAAGGCGAGGTCGTTCTGGACCACACGCCTTTTTACGCCGACTCCGGCGGCCAGGTGGGCGACATCGGCATTTTGTATGACGACACGCACAGCAGCATTGTTGCCGAAGTAAACGGCTGCTACATGCCGGTACAGGGCGTGCGCGCGCACAAGGTGAAGGCGCGCCAGCCAATGACCGTGGGCATGAAAGTTGATCCGGTGGTGCACGATGACATACGCGAATCCACCAAACGCAACCACACCGCCACGCATCTGCTGCATGCGGCGCTGCGCGAGACGCTGGGCAACCACGTGAAGCAAGCCGGATCGCTGGTGGACCAGGGCCATCTGCGTTTTGATTTCTCC
>DASZMF010000261.1:0-1664 GCA_035552035.1 Candidatus Angelobacter sp. | reverse complement strand
GAAAGCTGGTCAAAATCGTTTATGACACACTGAAAAACCAGTGGATCTTCGAAGACTTCCCTAGCTTCACCCTGGCTGCCTAAACCCAGCCAAAACAACTTTTGAGTAGACATTATTCATGGGAGGCGCGGAGACACGGAGAAAACCTTGAACTCCACGCCAATTGGGGATGAATCGCTGAAACCTACGCCAAATTGGGATGACCCTCTGAAGTCTACGCCAATCTGGGATGAGGGTAGGGTAGGGATACCGAATCGTCGACATCGGAAAAGCAAGATTTTCACCGCAGAAAAAGCGGAACAACCCGAAATCTGAGCGTCTAAGGATCCGGCGACTGGTCGGCAAAATTGAAAGCCCTCACATTCATCTCTGAACATGAGGGCCAAATACAGACATCGAACCTGTAAGCCGAATTCTGTACGGTGTTGCCACCGTGACGGTCATTCCTCTAGGCCGGACATTACTGACCGGCTCAAGCGACCTACCCGAAAGTTTGGCGCACCGAGCAGGCACGCACAGGATGTTTCCATCCCATTCCTTCCCTATTTGGTCTTGCTCCGTGTGGGGTTTGCCATGCCCCGTGCATTACTGCCCGGGCGGTGCGCTCTTACCGCACCTTTTCACCCTTACCGCAGGCGCCTAACATCTCAGGCTGGGCGGGCTTGCGCCTGCTTTGCCTTTGCGTCTGGCTTAAAGCGGATCGGCTTGCGCCGTTCACTTATCTGCGGCGGTATATTCTCTGTGGCACTTTCCGTCAAACTGGCTTGAGCCAGCCTTCCCGGACGTTATCCGGCACACCGCTCTCTGGAGTTCGGACTTTCCTCTCTCCTGACCGTGCAGCCCGGGAAACCCGGCGTCCACCATCAGGACAGCGACCATCCGATCCGACATCTACTCCATATTATAGGATGGATTCGCCTGCCGCCGTTCGCCAGGCTTTTGTTCCAATGCCGGGGATCATTTGGATTTGCTGAATAAACGCTTCGTTACCAGCACCGGAAGCAAGATTTGACGTGCCATGGCAGATATAAGCCAAAAGTAGAAGCCAAGAGCCAAAGGCTAAAGGCCAATGGCTAACAGCTAAAAGAAAGTAAAATCACAAACAGTGATCTCTCTTGTTCCAGCATTATTAGTCCCAGGATTATTAGCGGCCGCGCTGGCAGCATGTGGCATGGGGTTTTATCTGCTCTCGCTCTGGAGTGCCTATCGCTTTCAGCGGACGAGCAGCTATCCCAAGCCTGCCACTACTCCGCCGGTAAGTATTTTGAAGCCGTTGCGTGGCGTCGATCCGCAGATGTATGAGAGCTTTCGCAGCCACTGCATACAGGATTACCCTGAGTACGAGATCATCTTCGGCGTGAGTGAGCTAGACGATCCAGCCGTTGACGCCGCGCAGCGGCTCATCCGTGAATTTCCCGGCTGCAGGATTCGTTTTGTTGTCTGTCCGCAGGTGCTGGGCAATAATCGCAAGGTCAGCAACCTGGTGCAGATGCTGGGCGCTGCCCGCCACGATCACATCCTGATTAACGATAGTGACATTTTCGTGCCACCGGATTATCTCCGCCGCATCATGGCTCCCTTTGCTGACGATCACGTAGGCATGGTGACCTGTCCGTATCGCGGCATCGCGGCTAATACGCTGGGTTCAAAACTGGAATCCCTCG
>DASZMF010000260.1:0-3837 GCA_035552035.1 Candidatus Angelobacter sp. | reverse complement strand
ACCATTTGTGCTCTTTGTAATGCTGGTGCTGGTTGGCTCCAGCAACGCCGTAAATCTCACAGACGGGCTTGACGGACTGGCCATTGGCTGCACGGTCATTGCCGCCGGCGCGCTCACCGTCCTCACATATCTCAGCGGACACGCCGTCTTTTCCGAGTACCTGGAATTACAGAAAATGCCACAGGTAGCCGAGCTGACAATTTTCTGCGGAGCCATGGTTGGCTCCAGCATTGGATTCCTCTGGTACAACGCGCATCCGGCAGAAATTTTCATGGGTGACGTTGGCTCCCTGGCGCTGGGCGGCGCAATTGGCACCGTGGCCATCATTATTAAGCAGGAGCTGCTGCTTCCCTTCATTGGCGGAATTTTCGTACTCGAAGCGCTCTCAGTCATTATCCAGGTAGCGTCTTATAAGCTGCGCAAAAAACGCGTCTTCAAGATGGCGCCGCTGCACCACCACTTTGAGCTCGTCGGCTGGTCAGAGTCAAAAATCATTACGCGCTTCTGGATCATCTCGCTCATCTTTGCGCTCTTTGCTCTCACCACGCTGAAGCTGCGGTAAAACTGCGGCAAAAAAGGCGGGGCTACAGCTTCGCGGCTCAAGCCTTTGCACTTTCACATTTCCCGGTCACCCGATCACGGCGATCACCCGATACTTCGCCAACCTGAGTTGCTGGCGTAAAAAGTTTATGTGTAATGCACCCACCGTGAATCTGGCCATCCGAAATTCTGCGATTCGTGTCACAATGGGAATCAATGGAGTTGATGAACAAAAGGGTTCTGGTGGTTGGGCTGGGCCGCTCCGGCGTGGCTTCAGCAATTTTTTTGCAGGAACACGGCGCCAAGGTCATCGTCTCAGACTCCAAGAGTGAAGTTCTATTGCAGAGTGAAGTACCTGCGCTGCTCGATCGCGGCATCTCCATTGAAACCGGACACCACGGCGAACGCACCTTTCGCGACCAGGATTTAATCGTCGTAAGCCCCGGCGTTCCGTCAGACCAGCCGCAGCTGCAACATGCTCGCTCGCTCGGAATTCCTGTGATCGGTGAAGTTGAACTGGCATTCCGTTTCCTCCAGGGCAAAGTGCTGGCCATTACTGGCTCCAACGGCAAGACCACAACAACAACTCTGGTCGGCGAGATTCTGGCCAAAAGCGGCAAGCAAACTCTAGTGGGCGGCAACATTGGCACGCCCGTAATCTCCTTGGCCGGTCAATCCTCGCCAGAGACACAAGTGGTCCTGGAAATTTCCAGCTTCCAGCTTGAGAGCATTGAACAATTCCGCCCGTGGATTGCCGCGATTCTCAACATCACGCCAGACCATCTCGACCGCCATCACACATTTGAGGCTTACACCGCTGCCAAAGCCAGAATCTTTGAGAATCAGCAAGCCACCGACTTCGCCATTCTGAATGCCGACGATCCAACCTGCGTTGCGCTCAAAGACCAGATCAAAGCCTCTCTGCTCTGGTTCAGCCGCAAACAGCCCGTAGAAAATGGCGCATTCCTCAAAGGCGATCAAATTGTTTTCTGCCACAATGGCCAGGAACAAGCAGTTCTCAGCCGCAGTGATATTCAGCTCAAAGGCGAACACAATCTAGAAAACGTGCTCGCCGCAGTCGCCATGTCCATGGTTGCCGGATGCACGCCGCAACAAGTTCGCCAGGCCGTAAACGAATTCCGCGCCGTGGAACACCGGCTCGAATTAGTCGCCACCATCAACGGCGTCACTTTCTATAACGACTCCAAAGCCACCAACGTTGACGCCACCGTAAAAGCCCTGGAATCTTTCCCCGCCAACATACACATTATTCTCGGCGGCAAAGATAAAGGCAGTGACTACACCGTGCTCAATCCTCTGCTGCGCGAGCGCGTAAAACGCGTTTACCTCATCGGCGCCGCCTCAGACAAAATTGCTTCGCAGGTGCAGGACGCAACGGAGCTTGTTCGCTCCGTCACCCTGCAGCGCGCAGTACGCCAGGCCTTTGAAGCCGCCAAATCCGGTGACGTTGTCTTGCTCGCGCCGGCCTGCGCCAGCTTCGACCAGTTCAAAAGTTACGAACATCGCGGACGCGTTTTCAAAGAGCTCGTCCAATCACTCACTCCAGTCGCAACAGGAGACAGGCACTAGTGGCAAAAAGAGTTGGCATAGATAAATGGATGTTCGGGTCCACGCTGTTGCTGGTTGGCGTGGGCGTGCTCATGGTTTTCAGCGCGTCCGCCGTCATGGCGAGTGAAAAATTTGGATCGCCCTATCATTTCCTCTTTCGCCAGCTGGGCTGGGCCGTCGCCGGGCTGATTGCCCTCGGCGTGGCCATGAACATTGATTATCGCCGCTGGAAAAAACCGGCCATTGTCTTTTCCGTGCTGGGCGTCACAGCCCTGCTGCTGGTCGCTGTTTTCTTTCTCGATCGTTCGCACAATACGCATCGCTGGATCAAGCTCGGCAGCTTCATGTCATTCCAGCCATCAGAACTGGCCAAGCCGGCACTCATTCTTTTTCTGGCGTTCTTTCTTGAAGCCCGCACCAAATCCATGGACGACTGGCGGCACACGCTCCTGCCGGCCGTAATTCCCGTCTTTCTTTTTTGCGCGCTCATCATGAAACAGCCTGACCTCGGCACCGCGCTGGTCTGCCTGGGCGTGACCGCCGCCATTCTTTATGCAGCCGGCATGCGTCTCAGATATTTTGCCGCCGGGCTCGTTCCCATTATTCCCGTGCTGGCTTACATGCTGATCTTCGTTCCCTGGCGCCTGGCGCGCATGGAAGTTTTCCTGCATCCAGAGCGTGACCCGCAGGGCATCGGCTTCCACATCAATCAGTCATTAATCGCCGTGGGCACCGGAGGCATGACCGGCCTGGGCCTCATGGAAGGCAAGCAGAAGCTTTTTTACCTGCCTGAGCCGCACACCGATTTCATCTTCGGCGTCATCTCAGAAGAGCTGGGACTGATCGGCGCAGTTCTAATCGCCGTGCTGTTCTGCATCTTCGCCTGGCGCGGCTTGCGGACGGCCCTGCGCGCCCGTGACAACTTCGGCCGCTACATCGCCATCGGCGTGACGACAATGATCGTAGTGCAGGCCTTCTTCAACATCAGCGTGGTCCTGGCCCTGCTTCCGACGAAAGGCATCCCGCTGCCATTCATCTCCTACGGCGGCTCAAGTCTGTTCATGATGCTGGCCAGTGTCGGCGTGCTGCTGAATATAAGCCAGCAGACGGAATAAGTACGAGTGGTGATGCCGAGCGGTAAGTGAGGTAAGGTTTAGGGGTTTCAATTACCAGATTACCAACTTACCTAATTACCAATTTGCCTAATTACCAATTTGCCCAACCTATAGACGCCCTCGGCGGTGAGGATTGGTTTTCAATTCCGGCGATTACCAAATTTTGGCAATGCTGGCAATCTGGACTGCACCCCTCACCTCCCCATGTTTACCCCATTCCACGCCACTCACACCCCATGACAGCCCACTGTCACCCCAGGCTTGTCGCCAGTCTCACCCCAACCTCAAGCCGCCACCCCATTTCATGCTTGGATTAAATTGGGTTTTCCGATCACCCGATGACCAGATGTCCCGATCACCCGATCTTTTTGTGCCCCTCAGCCTAACTCTCTCAGCCGAACACCCCACCCGGGGGTAAGACGTTCTGTTGCAAACAAAAACTAAAGTGCCATTCGACTGCCTTATGACAGCCTTGTCGAAGCTCTTTTTCCTGCCGCTTTTGCTCCTGGTTTGGCCAATTGCAAACCGCCAATTGCTAATTGCTAAATTGTCAAAGACCTTGCGCACCGTGGCGCAGCCTCACTCTAGCGCATTTCGTCTCAGCAATCACGCG
>DASZMF010000259.1:0-3804 GCA_035552035.1 Candidatus Angelobacter sp. | reverse complement strand
GGAGCAGACAGGTTGCAGGCTGGGTCGTGCAGTGAGGCAATACGACCTCGACACGGAGATTAGTCAGACCTGCAGATCGAAGCGACACTGTAAGGCCGGTATGAGCTTGAATGGGAGTGTGGTGATCGCCTAAGAGCTGCGTCTACTCCAGAACCAACGAAAAAAGGAGAGACGAATGAAACGTTATCTGGGAGTGGATTTGCATCGCACGCAGTTTGTAGTATGCACACGATGGGAAAACGGGGAACAAGAGATACGGGAATGGCGGATCAGAGAGCTGAGCCAGTTCGTGGAACAGTTGCAGCCGGAGGACCAGGTCGCGGTCGAGGCGATGGGGACGACGGCGCGCTTCCACGATGCGGTGGTGGGACGAGTGAGTCGAGTGGTGGTAGTGAATCCGCATCAGTTCAAGGTGATCAGCGAGTCGGTGAAGAAAACCGACCGCCGGGATGCGGCGGCGCTGGCACTGTATCTGGAAAAGGACTTGTTGCCGGAGGTACGAATGAAGCCGAAACCCAACCGGGAGTTGATGCATCTGGCGGAGACGCGGGACATGCTGGTGAAACAGCGGTCGGCGATGAAGAACAAGATCAACAACCTGCTGGCGATGCAGGGGATCGAGCTGAAGCGGGAAGCCTTGTCCAGCAAGATCGCCCTGAATCGGATATTGGTGATGCCGGTCAGCGGGATGGTGAAGGTGGAGTTGCGGGTGCTGGTGGAGCAGATCCGTTCCATATCGGCCAGTATTGCGGAGTTGGACGAGCAGTTGGAAGAAGCCGGCCAACAACTACCCGGATACGAGAACCTGACCAGCATCAAGGGGATTGGTTCACTGAGTGCGACGGTGCTGTTGACGGTGATTGGGAAGATCAGCGACTTTGCCAACGAGGATAAGCTGGCGGCCTATCTGGGCTTGGTGCCGCGAATCGCCAACTCCAACGAAAGTGAGCACAGCGGGCGGATCACCAAACAAGGCAATAAGCTGGCGCGGACGGCCCTGGTGCAGTGTGGCTTGGTGGCAAAGCGGTATAGCCCTTATCTGAGCCGGTTCTATGAACGAATCAAACAACGCCGCGGAGGGGGCAAAGCCAAAATCGCTCTGGCCAGAAAGCTGGTCAAAATCGTTTATGACACACTGAAAAACCAGTGGATCTTCGAAGACTTCCCTAGCTTCACCCTGGCTGCCTAAACCCAGCCAAAACAACTTTTGAGTAGACATTATTCATGGGAGGCACGGAGAAAAAAAACTCAGAGCCTTTGCATGTGTCGCACCCTGCGGCTTCGCTCAGAGCAGGCTCTACGGCTCTCCTTCTTAACCAAGACCTTTCGGTCTGGGACTAACTCATATCGCGCCCTCGGCGCTGGTGTATCTTGCAACTTTTCCCATCCCCCTGGGTTCTTACCTACATATAACGCTCTGATTGTTTTATCTGAGCACGGTGGGGAAGAGGGCCTTGAGGGGATTTTGGGCCTCTTCACTGCGAAGACGATGCAAAAGGCGGCCGCGGTCTCTCCTGTGGCCGCTTTTTCTATTCACATCTCTTTTCCTTTAAAACCTAGTCCTTTAAAATCCAGTCCTTTAAAATCTAGCTATGTCCATGTCCAATCCGGGGCCGTTGTTTCGCCCATATGACAAGCTGGTGAAGATCACCATTGGTGAGAAGCAGTTTGAAGTTCCCGATGGCAACATGCTGTTGCGCGGCATGCAATATCTCTCTCCTGAAGATATTTCCTATGGCAAGTTTTGCTGGAATGAAGAGTGTCAATACTGCCGGGTGAATTTTGACCTGGGCGAAGGGACGCCGGTGCGCACGGCTATCTCATGCAAGCTGATGGTGCAGGATGGAATGCGCGTGCTGGAAGTAGCGCAGGAGATCAAGTATTGTTTGCGGAAGCTGGAGTTGCCGCTGAAGGTGAGAGAAACGAAGCCCTGACCGTGACTACCGCTAATTGCATGGCGATCTAGCGATGGCTGGGCGAGGGGCGGGCAGGCTTGGAAGCCGCGCCGGCGGCTCCCAGCTTGGTTAAACGATCGCGGGCCTGCAAGGCCTCAGGACTTTTGGGATAGCGGCTGATAAGGCTGCGCAGCTCTTGCACGCCGGCGTCACGCTGGCCGAGTTCCAGCAGAGCGTAAGCTTTTTTCAACTGCGCGGCAGCGGTCTTGTTGCCGCCGGGGTATTGGTCCAGAACTTTGTTGTAAGCGGTGACTGCGCCGCTGAAGTTTGCCTGCCGGTAGGCAATCTCTCCCAGATAGAACTGGGCGTTGCCGGCTAGATCAGTGTTTCCATACGCCTGCAGATACTGGGCAAATTCCTGCGAGGCCAGATCATTTTTGTTGGCGTTGTAGTCACGCAGTCCGTCGTTGTATAGCTGGTCAGCGGGCGGAGCTTGCGGAAGATTGGCTGCGGCGCCGGGTGATCCACCGCCAGCGGGCTGGCCTGCGGGGGGCGCAGAAATATTTTGCTGCTGCGTCTGCATGTCATCCAACTGCTTGCTCACTTTTGCCAGACGCGCTTTCAGCTCGTCCACGGAGTCATGCAGGGCCTGCACCTGGCCGGAAATCTGGTCGACCTTGCTGCCGGCGTCAGAGGTTTGCTGTCCCAGGGACTTTTGCAGATTCTGGACGCTGATACCCATTTTGTTCACGTTATCCGTTTGCTGGGTGAGCAGGTCTTTCATCACGCCCATACGCTCGTCAAACGATTGCTGCATGCGGGCCATATTGTCCTGCATGAGCTGGAGCTGGGTCTGGATCTGTATGAGCTGCGACTTGGTGTCAGCGGCGGCAGCGGTGTGGCTGGCGCACAGGGCAAACACAAGCAAGGCAAACACGGCGACAAAACTTTGTTTCTTCATAGGCATGTAACCCGTTAGATGCAGAATAGCTGTTTCATTCCGCAGGAATTTTCTTCTTTTGACGGAGGAGGCGCTTTACTAAGTGTGCACCGGAAACAGTGCTTGCGCAAAGCAACTTTGGGAGCGAACCAAAGTTGATAAGCCGGACAGGCGCTGGGCCCGTCCGGCATTGGGTTTAGTGTAAGAGCGTGAAGTGGTCGCGGCGGTTTTTCTGCCAGCACTCTTCATTTGACTCGCTGCACTGCGGCTTCTCTTTACCATAGCTGATGGTTTTGACAGAGTCCGCGCTTACGCCATTCTGGATTAGCACTTGCCGGGCGGAGTCTGCACGGTGTTCACCCAGAGACAGGTTGAACTCAGTGGAACCACGCTCGTCGCAGTTGCCTTCAATCTGCACCTTCCAACCTTTTTGCTTGATCAGTTGGGCAGCCTGGGCCAGAGACTGTTGCGCGTCCGCGCGAAGCTCAGCTTTGTCGTAGTCAAAATAAACGTCCTTCACCATCTGGGCGAAGAGTTGTTCGTCAGTGACGTTGGGCGTTGGCGCCGGAGTTGCCGCGGGCGGTGGCGGTGGTGCTGCTACCGAAACCTGTGCGGTGGCTTCCTGTGTTCCACCGGATCCCTTGGCGGTCAAGTGATAGGTGGTGGTCTGGGTTGGCGAAACGGTTTGCGAGCCACTGGCATCAACCTTGTTGCCGTCCATGGCAACGTCAGTTGCGTTCTCTGTGCTCCATGTCAACGTAGCCGACTGGCCGCGCTGAATGGAAGCTGGGTTAGCGGAAAGAGTTGCGGTTGGCGCTTTCGGTGGTGGTAGCGGCGGCGCAGCAGGTGGTTTCGTTTTGCAACCACTCGCTACCATAACCAGAGCCAGCACCCCCAGGACGAAGATCCGAATACTCTTGCTGTTGTTCACCTATGTCCCTCCAAAAAAGTAATGCAATTATCTATAAA
>DASZMF010000258.1:0-1762 GCA_035552035.1 Candidatus Angelobacter sp. | reverse complement strand
ATTCCACCAGGAATGCCGCGATTGGCCCGTAAACCATGGTGACAAAAACCACCTGAAGGAAAATGAGCCACATCAGCTTATTTTTATCAGCGCCCGTGGCAACGGGGGCAGTTACAAGTTTGCCAGTAGCATCTGGGGTTTGCGGCGTTAGTACCGTGGCACCAGTCACCTTGTTCTTGGTGGCATCCACGTGGACCACATTATTTCCAGCCGCACGCTGCATGGCAGGATAAATACCAATCTCAGTTCCCGGAACGCGATAGCTCACGGCGGCAAGAATCAATCCTGCCATAATGATCTTCTTGCGGCCGATTTTGTCAGAGAGCCAGCCAAATAACACAAAGAGAGGCATACCCAGCAAAAGGGCTTTGGCGACGATAATATTTGCATCGCGCGCCGGAACCTTCAGCATTGCTGTCATAAAGAACAGAGCAAAGAATTGCCCTGTGTACCAAACCACGCCCTGGCCTGCCGTTGCGCCGAATAATGTGATCAGGAAGCGCTTGAAGTTTTCAGGAACCGTGAAGGCTTCCTTCAGCGGAGCCGCAGATGTCATGCCAGCAGTCTTGATCTGCTGGAAAATGGGAGACTCCTTCATCTGTAGCCGGATGTACAAGGAAATCAGCACCAGGACGAGTGAAGCCAGAAATGGAATACGCCAGCCCCAGTCTTTAAAGGCTGCGTCGGTCATCTGACTCTGGGTTCCCAGAATAACGGCAATGGAAACAAACAAACCGAGCGTAGCTGTGATCTGAATAAAGCTGGTATAGAAGCCGCGCTTGCTGTCAGGCACGTGTTCGGCCACGTAAACTGCGGCTCCGCCGTATTCACCACCCAGCGCCAAACCTTGCAGTACACGCAATAGGATCAAAATGATAGGAGAAAACCAACCGGCTGTCGCAAAGCTGGGAAGTGCTCCCACAAGAGCGGTAGCGCCACCCATGATTACCAGAGTGACGATAAAGGCATATTTACGGCCTGTGATATCACCAATACGTCCAAAGAAAAGCGCGCCAAAGGGACGGACCATAAAGCCCACAGCGAACGTGGCCAGATAGGCGATATACGCAAACAGCTCATTGCCGGGTGGATAAAACTTAGGTGCCAGATACGCGGCTAACGTGCCAAAAATATAGAAGTCGTACCACTCGATCATGGTTCCGACGGAGGAAGCTAAAATTACGCTCCAAATCTTGGAAGTAGATATCTGGTCCGATGAAGTCACCGGCACTGCAACACTAGACATACGGCCCTCCTGAAGAAGATCCAGGCCGGCCCGACCTGGTCTCTGTAATGTTGAGCTGTCTTTGACGCATCAAAACCATACATAATGCCGTTTTCAGTATGAAACTCATGCCCTCAAGCGCATCTAAGAAAATGACTTGCACCCTCCTTAAAGTTCCGTGGAGGAGATTCAGGGCTCCTGGAGACATGCTCTCTGTCCGGCGCACAAGCTGGGCAAAGAGCAATTGCCTGTTTGGCAACCTAGGGTAGTCGGATTACCGCAGATGTCAAGAGGAAATGAAACGAGTGAACACGAAGTGTCCACCGGTTGGCATCTAAATCCATGCTCCCGAACGAAAATTGAAGGCTTATTAAAACAATACTTGTGGATTTTGGCTTCACAGGAATATTATTGCTGCCTTCGTGTTGTTGCCAGTCATGTTGCTATCTTAAAAAAACTTAGTCTCGCCGCGCGGGGTCGCAGACTGCCTATAAATTTGAGGAGGAATACACAATGAGTGAGAATCTGAGTTTTACG
>DASZMF010000257.1:0-2123 GCA_035552035.1 Candidatus Angelobacter sp. | reverse complement strand
CAAAGCTTGGGACCAGTTCATGCAGTCGGCTGACCTGTTTGGTGGCGATAAGCAAGGCTCTGGAAATCTGCTGGGCAAGATGACTGGCGGCTTTGGTTCGATGTTCAAGGGAATAGGAAGCATCTTTAGTTCTTTGGGTGGGACTCCGTTTGGTTCCATCTTCAAAGGCTTGGGCAGCTTTCTTGGAAGCATCCCCGGATTAGAAAACGGTGGTGGCGTTTCACCCGGCAAGGCTTACGTTGTCGGTGAGAAACGGCCAGAACTATTCTTGCCGACTTCAGCCGGGCGCATCGTTCCCAACTTTTCTAATTCTCCTGCTCAGACTTCAACAACCGTGAACGCGCACTTCCACGGTGTGACAGATGTGGACAGCTTCAGGAAGAGTCAGAATCAAATTGCCTCTACGTTAGGCAACTCAGTTCAAAACGCGCGAATGCGCGGACGCTGACAAATAAATCAGCCTGCCGCAGTTTCCCACGGCAGGCTGATTTCCTATTCCTTAACCAGAGATTCAATGGGGTATTTCTCTTTCATTAAGTTGACCACTAGCGTCATCCGTGCTCTGAATTTATCCATGATTTTCTTAAGTTCAGCCCGAGTCAGACTTCGGTCAGCATCTTTTTCTGCTCCTGCCCGTGCGGACGCTTCGACTGTAGCCAGTAGTTTTTTGTATTGCTTCTCAGCCAGACGATGAAGCTTCCCGCGTTTCTTCAGAACATTTTTTGATGCTTTGTGGCCGGGCACTTCAGCCGCAGACATTCCCAGTTCTTGGTTGTCCAACATGCGGGTCAGTTTGTGGGCTTGAATGCGGACTTCGCGGATAAGCTTAGGGGACTGTTTGTACGGTCCAACTTCGGCCCAGAGTTCCCAAGCCATCGAGTTGTAGATTAGTTCTAAGCGTCTGTCTCTGTTCATTTCTCGCAAAGTTTACCATACGAATTATCCCACTGAATAAAGAAGGATGAGAAGTTGACCACTGAAGCGCAGTTGCCGGGCAAGACGGATGCTGCCCCGTCCCAACCGTTACGCAGTTCAGGGCAGCAGGCCGGGTGTGTTATTGTTTTTCCGGCAACGCCGTTTCAACAGAAAGGACGAAAGTCCATGTTGCGACGGTCAGGACAAACGGGTTCAGTCAAACTCGTTGGAAAGATGTGGTACGGACGCTACTGGCGCGATGTTCCGGGTGAAGAAAAACGGAAGCATCCGCTGGTAGTTCTGGGCAGCAAATCTGAAATGACGAAGCCAGAAGCACGGCGAAAACTCTTGGACATCATCATCAGGGAAGGTGTAAACACACCTGAACACCTTGAAGCGTCCACGAAGCCAGCCGTGCCAGTGGTTACCTTCAACACCGTGGCAGATGCGTGGGAACTGAAAAGACTGCCACACTTGAAGCCCAGCACGCAGAACACAGCACCTTTGCTTCTCAAAAAACATCTGCGTCCGTTCTTCGGAAAGTTGACGCCTGAAAGCATCAAAACGGGTGTCATCAACGATTGGATTGCAGATTTGAACGGCAAAGGGTTGAAGCCGAAGACGGTTCACAACATGTGGAAGATGTTTCGATCCATCATGAACTGGCACGCTCAACAGAATGACGAACCGAAGCGCGCATGGTATCCAATGCTTCCCGTCATTCCAGAAGAAGAGCAACGCTGGTTCACGCAGGACGAAGCACACCGCATCGTGGACGGCGCACGCGGCCAATACAAAATGCTGTTTCATCTGGCTGCGTACAGCGGGCTGCGTTCCGGGGAACTGGCTGGGTTACACGTTGCAGATGTGGACTTTGTGCGCGGCACCATCCGTGTGCGACGTTCAGTCTGGCGTGGAATGGAAGTGAGCACCAAAACAAAGCGGGGTCATCGTGACGTGTGGATTGATTCAGCCACCGTTGCAATGCTTCGCCAGCATCTTGGTACTCGCACTGCTGGCCGTATCTTTCAGACGAAGAACGGAACACCGTTGAACACCAAAACAGTGCTGTGCGAGATTCTGTATCCCATCTGCGATAGGCTTTCGATTGCGCGGGGTGGGATGCACGCATTCAGACACGGCAGAGTCAGCCACTTGCAGGCAAACAATGTACCCGGCGACTTCACCAAGAGTCAGGTGGGACATTC
>DASZMF010000256.1:0-3082 GCA_035552035.1 Candidatus Angelobacter sp. | reverse complement strand
CATGGTGGGCGAGGTTGTCGCCATGACTCCGGAAGATTACGCCGCATGGCTGGCCAGCGGCAAAGCTGAAGGCTCGCTCGCATCACTGGGTGAAAAAGCCTTCCAGCAATATGGCTGCACCACATGCCATCGGCCGGACTCAGGCGCGCGGGGCCCGAATCTTGAAGGTCTGTATGGCCGTCCAGTTCGGTTGACTGACAATCGCGTGATACTGGCGGACGATAACTATATTCGTGAATCGATTCTGGAGCCGAACGCCAAAGTGGTTTCCGGCTTCCAGTCCATCATGCCCACGTTCCGCGGCGTGGTGAGTGAAGATGAAATCATCGCCATTACCGAATACATCAAGCACCTGGCGCCGCAGGAAGCGAATCCACTGAACAACCGCTCCACGCCAACACAGATTCGTGACAGCGAAGTGCCAAACATTCAGCAACAGGGCATTCAGCAGAATCAGCAAACGCAACCGACCCCGCAGGGAACGAGGCCTGCGAATCCATCTGGGAAGAAACCATGAGTACCGCAACGCAGATCGTTAAACCAGTGATGCCGGAAAAGCATTACTTGAACGACAATTACGGAATCAGATCGTGGCTGCTGACGAAAGACCATAAGCGGATCGCGATCCTGTATCTGTTTTCCATTACGGTCTTCTTCTTTATTGGCGGCTTCTTTGCAGCGCTGATCCGGCTGCACCTGCTCACGCCCAACGGCGAATTGTTCCAGGCCGACACCTATAACCGCCTGTTCACCATGCACGGCGTGAACATGATTTTCTTTTTTCTGATTCCGTCTGTGCCGGCGGTGCTCGGCAATTTCCTGATTCCCATCATGATCGGGACCAAGGACCTGGCATTTCCCAAGATTAACCTGCTGAGCTGGTACCTATACATTGGCGGCGCAACGTTCTCACTCATTGCGCTGGTCAGCGGCGGCGTTGATACTGGCTGGACCTTCTATGCACCGCTGAGCTCCGGTTATGTAAAAAGTCCGGTCATCGTCATGGCTGTCGGCATTTTCATCGTCGGATTTTCGTCGATCTTTACCGGACTGAATTTCATCGTCACCGTGCATCGCATGCGCGCTCCCGGCATGACCTGGGGACGCCTGCCGCTTTTTGTCTGGTCCAACTACGCAGCCAGCCTCATCATGATCCTGGGAACTCCGGTCATCGCCATCACCTTGGTTTTACTGGCGCTGGAACGCGGCTTCCACATTGGAATCTTCGATCCCAAGCTGGGCGGCGATCCTGTGCTCTTCCAGCACATGTTCTGGTTTTACTCCCACCCGGCCGTTTACATCATGATTCTGCCCGGCATGGGCGTGATCAGTGAAGTCGTTACCTGCTTCTCGCGCAAGCGGATTTTCGGCTATTCCTTTATCGCGTTTTCCAGTATCGCCATCGCCGTGTTTGGCTTTGTTGTGTGGGCGCACCACATGTTTGTGGCCGGCATCTCGGTTTATTCAGCGCTGGTGTTTTCGCTTTTGAGTTACGCGGTGGCCATTCCTTCGGCAGTCAAAATCTTTAATTGGACTGCCACCATGTACAAGGGCTCCATCAAAATGGATACCCCGATGCTCTATGCCATGGCATTCATTGGACTGTTTACCATTGGTGGCCTCACGGGATTGTTCCTGGCCGCGCTCGGCTTGGACATTCATATTCACGATACATATTTTGTCGTGGCGCACTTCCATTATGTGATGGTGGGTGGCATGGTTACGGCGTATCTGGGAGGGCTCCATTTCTGGTGGCCCAAGATGACCGGCCGAATGTATCCGGAAGCGCCAGCCAAGCTGGCGGCATTGATCACGTTTATCGGATTCAACCTCACGTTCTTCCCGCAATTCGTTCTCGGCTACATGGGCATGCCGCGCCGCTACTGGGCATATCCGCCTGAGTTTCAGGTACTGAATGTACTTTCAAGCGCTGGCGCATCTGTGCTGGCCGTTGGATTTATTTTGCCGCTGCTCTACTTCATCTGGTCTCTGAAATACGGAGAGATTGCCGGCGACAATCCTTGGCAGGCAACTGGCCTGGAGTGGGAAACCACTTCGCCGCCGCCTACGCACAATTTCCACGAGATTCCAGTTGTCACTAAAGATCCGTATGCCTACGGAGAAGATCAGGAGGTCACCGTTGTCCACTAGTCAGACAACCACCACCGATCATCATCCAGCGCTGGCGCACCAGTTTGACAGCATGCAGCAGCAGCAGGACGCCTCCACGTTTGGCATGTGGGTCTTCCTGCTGACTGAAATCATGATGTTTGGCGGCCTGTTTACCTCGTACCTGATCTACCGCCTGAAATATTACGATGCGTTCGTGGCTGCCAGCACCAGCATCAGCGTGACGTGGGGCTTTGCCAACACGCTGGTCCTGATCGGCAGCAGCTTCACCATGGCCATGGCTGTGTGGACGGCCCAAAAAGGCTTCCGCAAGCAGCAGGTTGTGTACCTGATCCTGACAATGATCCTGGGCGCGGCCTTCCTGGGCGTAAAAGCCAAGGAGTATCACGACAAATACGAAGAGTGTCACATCCCCGGACACATCATTGGCAAAGGCTTTAATACCTGGGGTGGTTGCAGCGCCACGGATCCCAAGCTGGGCAACATCGCTGACGAAATCCGGGAGCGTAATCCCAAAGTAACGGAAGTTGCTGCCGTACAGATTGCCAAACGGACGGAGATATTTTTCTCCTTCTACTTTGCCATGACCGGACTGCATGCCTTCCACATGATTATCGGCTTTGGCCTGCTCTCATGGCTGCTGTGGCGTGCGAAGCGCGGGGATTTTGGTCCTGAATATTACACGCCCATGGAACTGGGCGGCCTATACTGGCACTTTGTTGATATTGTCTGGATTTATCTTTTCCCGCTGCTGTACTTGATCAGCCGGATAAACACATAGGGGTAAAAAGGCGGAATATGTCAGACCAGGGTCATCCAACACCCAAACTTTATCTCATTATCCTCACGTGCCTGGTGATCGGGACGGTGCTTACCTACAGGGCGGCATTTTGGGATATGGGTATTTTCAATCCGGTGGTTGCGCTGACCATTGCCTGCACCAAGGCCACGC
>DASZMF010000255.1:0-3368 GCA_035552035.1 Candidatus Angelobacter sp. | reverse complement strand
GCCGACTCATTGAATACCACCATCTCCTGCGTGGCCCGCATGCCTTCCATAACGTTCATTACGGAGAGCGGAACAGCCGGCATTACTTTGTCTTCGACTGTGGCCTGTGGATTGGCTTCCAGCAGCGAGACATATAGATGGTCATTCAAGTGTTCTTTGTTGAGCAGTTCGATGGTCGAATGCAGGTCCAGATGTTTGCCTACCATTGGGCTCACATGGCGTGCGCGATCAAGGGTTTCTGCGTCGCTCACCAGGATGCGCAACGAGCCTTTAGGAGCTGAAGTTGGCACGCGCACCGGAATGCGGCGCACAATGCGGTCGCCGCGATAAGGACGCAGCACAGCTTCAATCGTGATCTCATCACCCGGACGCGCTTCGGTTACGTCAGTCCGCGCGCTCTCCAGAACGGCGGAGCGGCGTTCGTGCTCCAGGTCAAATTCAAGTGTTACGCCGCCAACGGTCGGTGCTTCAAAAGGATTTTCATAGATGCGGCCAAAGTGTTCACCCAACTCCGTTGCCACAGCATAGGCTGTGGGAGTGGCGTCCACGGGAGAAAACATATTGCTTAGGCGCACATCAGAGAATCCGTTCACGTGAATGCGGCCATTCATGCGGTAAGTCGTCTCTTCGCCATACTGATTCATGCCCATCAAAGCGTTGTAAACGGTGGTCATCATCATGAGCGGCGTGAGTTTTGCGTTGTTCAAAACTTCGTAGTGATATTCCTTCGGTCCGCTGGGGCCATGAATGCTCAGCGTTACGGGAATCATTTTTGGCTCGCGATCGAAGCGGCCCAGAATGCCGGTGTGACGGTCCTGCACAAACGCTCCCACGGCCTCTGTGGTATTGATAATTTTAAAAGCATTCATCGGCGAAGCCAGCGTTGCTACTACGTTGGCTTTCGTCATGGGCATATCAACCATGCCGTACTGCATCAGAGGATGTCCGCAGGCCAGCAGGTGGTCTTTGTCCATGTAAGTTACGGTGCAGGTTGCGGCCACGTCCATGTCGCCCCGGACCATAATTGCGCTCACGGCAGAGCCAGGTAGCAGTGGCTCGGGCTGCTTCTCTTTGCTGGCGGAGCCTACGCCCATCACCGGCGTTATGCCGGCGGCGGAGAGTCCAGGAGCAAACTGCTTGATGGCTTCTTCACTGAATCCGTTGAACACAAACGGTGCGTCAATCGGCTGGAGATACTGCGCGTAGCTTTGAACCGGATTCGCGTCAACGCCGGGCGTGCTGGTCTTGGATGCGCCAGTGACTCGCGCAACAGTCGTGCCAGTCTGCGGGATACTCGTGTCAAATTCGTTGATCTCAAGCATCTGCTCGATGGGAGTCACACCAGCGATCGGTTCCTTAGAAAATTGGCCGATGCGGTAGGCAATTGCTCCCAGCAACTTGCCGTCAATGTACACAGGGCTGCCGCTCATGCCGGCGACCACTCCGGTGAACTCAGCTTTTTCGCCTGTGAGTTTTACCAGCACCACGTCGCTCTTGGGACCATTCAGGTTCCGCAGAACGCCAAGCACTTCCACGCCCATGGATTCTGGTTGTGTGCCTTGGAATACGGTATAGCCAACGCCCTTCATGCCGGGACGCACGTCGTCCACTTTCATTATTTTGGTGGTGGCAGGTGGGAGCTGGCTGGTTTGGCTTGAGGCAGAGGACTGGGCGAAGCCCACTCCCACTAAGACGAAGAAAACATTCAACAAAATGGCGACTTTTTTCATACTGCAAACCTGGGGTCCTACAAATACAATCGTACGAACCCGCCTGACAGGGCTGGAAAAAGGCTTCTGAAAAGCTGAGTTCGTGCATCTATACTAGAGTAGAAACTCATAAAAAGGCAGCAAATTAATGTCCTTAATTCGTACAAAAAAGTCGCGTACTGCTCCTAAGGGAAACCACTGGTTTCTGCCCATACTCTTACTTGCCATAACGGCCATCATCCCGTTTGCGCCAGTGGCGCAGGCGCAAAACGGACAGCCCCAGCCCAGCCCAAGCGCAACGCCAGCCGTTTCTCCCACGCCCGGCAACGCCCCGGCAGAAGCCGGCGGCCCGCAGGGTGACATTGGCCCCATCGCTGTCCCCAAGAAAAAAGACAAGGACGAAGAGCCCAAGAAGGACGAAGCTCCCAAGACTCCCAAAAAGGTTGAGGGCCTGGAGAATTTCTCCATGCGCGTCTCTTCTCAGCTTGTGACGGTGGACGTAGGCGTGCTTTCCAAAGACGGTGCTTTTATACCCAACCTGGCCAAAGAGCATTTCCGCGTGCTGGAAGATGGCGTGCCGCAGACCATTGCTTCCTTCAACCAGATTCAGGCGCCCATCACGGCGGTAATGCTGGTGGAGTTTTCCAACAACCAGTATTTTTATAGCTTCCAGATCGACTCCATTAAGTCGTCGTTTGTATTTGCCCAGACCCTGAAAAAAGAGGACTGGGTCGCAATGATTTCTTACGACCTCAAATCGCATCTGCTGGAAGATTTCACGCAGGACAAGCGCGCCATCATGGGCGCCGTTATGAGCCTGCAGCCGGGCATGGCCATGAGCCAGGAGACCAACCTTTTTGACGCACTGTATGACACAATTGACCGCCTGGAAGGCGTGGAGGGCCGCAAATATATCGTGCTCATCACTAGCGGACGTGACAGCTTCAGCAAACACACGCTGGACCAGACTTTGAAAAAAGTGCAAGCGTCAAAGGACATAGCCATCTATGTAGTTGGCACCGGCAAGTCACTGCTGAATTACGCTGAGTCACACGGGCTGATGCGCTTGCTCTGTCCTATCACCGAATTCAACTGCGAGATGACATTCCTACAGGGCGACAACCAGGTAAAGACTTTTGCCAAGATGACCGGCGGTAAGTTTTACGAACCTATATTCGACGGCCAGTATCGTGAAATTTATTCTGATATCTCGCAGACCATTCGCAACCAGTACGCGATCGCATACCACCCAACCAACTCTGCACAAGATGGCTCCTATCGCAAGATCAAGATAGAACTGGTGGGTGACGACGGCCATCCGTTGAAAATGAAAGATGAAAAATCAGGCAAAGAGGTGAAATACCAGATTGTTTCGCGTGAAGGTTATAAGGCGAAGCAACAGGTGGAGTAGTTTTTTGTTTTAATCCCGAGCGCGAGCGAGGGAGCCCTATAAGCTTAAAACCCCTTGAGGTCGACTCGAGGGGTTTTGTTTTTTGATGAATGCTGCGCGGGGCAAATTGCGCAGTTATCTGTACCCATATTCCTTGGCCACAATAGCGATCCCTCGCTCCGCTTCGGAATTTCAGAAACAACTAAATTTCAGAAACAGCTAGTGGAAATAATGCTGCAACACCACCAGCAGCCCCACGCCAAGGAAGA
>DASZMF010000254.1:0-3227 GCA_035552035.1 Candidatus Angelobacter sp. | reverse complement strand
CATCGGGCTGCCCGACCGCGACTACTACCTTAAAGATGACGCCAAGTCACAGGAGATCCGCGAGCGTTATGTGCAGCATGTACAGAAAGTTTTTGAGCTGCTGGGCGATTCGTCTGATGTGGCAAAACAAAACGCCGATGTGGTGATGCGGATTGAGACGGCGCTGGCGAAAGCTTCAATGACGCGGGTGGAGCGTCGCGACCCATACAAGCGCAAAAACAAGATCAAGCTGGCTGAGCTGGAGCAGATGGTGCCGGATTTTGACTGGGCCGCTTATTTCAGCACGCTGAAGATGCCGCAGTTCGCGATTATCAACGTGGCGCCGCCGGCATTTTTTAATGAGCTGGAAGCGCGCCTGAAGGGTGAATCGATCGGCAATCTGCGCAACTATCTGCGGTTCCATCTGGCGAACGGTTATTCAGCGTATCTCTCTTCAGCCTTTGTGCAGGAGAATTTTGATTTCTATTTGAAATACCTGCGCGGCGCCAAAGAGATGCAGCCCCGCTGGAGACGCTGCGTGCAACTCACTGACCGCGACCTGGGTGAGGCGCTGGGGCAGGCGTATGTCCGCAAAGTTTTTTCACCTGAGCTGAAGGCCAGCACGGTGGACATGGTGAAACGGATTGAAGACGCCATGGCGTTGCGCATTGGGCAGCTGGACTGGATGAGTCCGGAGACGAAAGAGCAGGCGCTGGTCAAGCTGCATGGTATCCGCAATAAGATTGGCTATCCGGACAAGTGGCGCGACTATAGCTCGGTAAAAATTGCGAACAATGATCTTCTGGGCAATGTACAGCGGAGCAGCGAATTTGAGCGGCACCGAAATTTGAATAAAGTTGGCCAGGCCGTGGACCACAACGAGTGGGGCATGTCACCGCCAACTGTAAATGCTTACTACAACTCTTCAATGAATGACATTAATTTCCCGGCCGGAGTGCTGCAGCCGCCACTGTTTGACGCAAAGATGGACGACGCGCCCAACTATGGCAACACCGGCGGAACGATTGGCCACGAACTGACGCACGGCTTTGACGACCAGGGCGCAAAGTTTGACGCCAAAGGAAATCTACGCGACTGGTGGACGAAAGAAGACAAACAGAAATTTGAAGAGCGCACCAAGTGCGTCTCTGACCAGTATTCGCAGTATGTTGTGGTGGACGATCTAAAAATCAATGGCCGACTGACGCTGGGCGAAGATGTGGCCGATTTGGGCGGCGAGATTCTGGCTTACATTGCATGGCAAGGCGCGACCAAAGACAAAAATCTACAGCCGATGGACGGACTGACGCCGGAGCAGCGCTTCTTTATTGGCTTTGCGCAGTGGGACTGTTCCAATAGCCGTCCGGAAGAGCTGCGGCTGCGCGTGCAGACGGACCCGCATTCGCCCTCAAAGTTCCGCATTAATGGCGTGGTGGTGAATATGCCGAATTTTGCGACGGCGTTTTCCTGCAAAGCCGGACAGCCGATGGTGAATCCGCCGGAGAAGGTGTGCAAGGTTTGGTAGGCGGAAAACTCACCACGGAGGCACGGAGACACGGAGAAAATCAAAACCTTACCACGGAAGAACACGGATCAATGCGGATCAGGAGTTTTTACCACTGATTTGCACTGACAACACTGATAAGGGCAGAGCTAAAAAACATTTTTACTGCGGATTGACGCGGATCACGGGCGGATAGAGAAAAGACAAAAGGGATAAAAGCAAACCCTTTTACGCCAGATATTTTTGCAGCGGCTCCCAGTAGTTTGATGTCCAGCCTTCGGCCAGATGCTGGCCTTGTCCCTGGGGGAAGCCGGTGTGGTCAAAAATAAGTCTGGCGCCGGAGCCTTGATCGTTGAGTTGGAACAGCGCAATGGAATAGACGCCGGGTTTCCAGTCAACCACGCGCCAGGCCTGGACAATGCGCTGGTCGGAGACAAGTTCAATATGGCGTCCGATGATGTGTCCGCCGAAAATGGAGAAAGTGCCGCCTACTGCGGTACTGATGTCGATTGGCACATTACCCAGTGACATGCCCGCTGCGCTGAGCTGTATGACTTTATTAAATTCTTTGGCGTTGGTGAGCGCGCTGTAAACGCGTTTGCGGTTTGCCTTGAAGTCAATTTCCTGATGAATGGTTTCAGCTCCGTGCGAGACTTCGTCGGCTGCAGTTGCGTTGGCGAGAGCGGCGCGCCCGAAGGCTGTCCCGGCAAGGCCGAGAGTTGAGAAGAGTGAAACCAGACGAAGGGAAAAATCTCTGCGGTTGATAGAGGTCATAGGGCTTCTCTTTCTTATCAAGTTCGTGCTTATGGCAAGCGTGTGGCTTAAGGGCAAACTTGTGGCAGCGCGGGCAAAGGTGGTTTCTTTGCGCCCGCCAATATATCAGCTTTCACGCACGACTTGTGTGGCAGAGTTTGCATCCAGTTCCATGTACAATATTCGCTTTTGAGCCAATGGTTTTTGAACCGATAATCCTATGACCCTTCTTCCTATTGTTCAGGCTGGAGAGCTGGTGCTGCGCAAGCCGGCGCGGGCGTTGCGTCCGAATGAAATTCGTAGCCGCGAAATTCGCGAGCTGATCCAGCAGATGAAAGAGACCATGTATGGCGCGCCGGGCGTGGGGCTGGCAGCGCCGCAGATTGGCCAGAGCATTCAGCTGGCCGTTATTGAAGACCGTCCGGAATACATTAAGGACTGGACGCCGGAACAACTGGCGGAGCGCGAGCGGCAGTCGGTGCCGTTCCATGTGATTATCAATCCCAAGATTACGCTGCTGGGTGACGAACAGATTGACGCGCTGGAAGGCTGCCTGAGCCTGGCGAACCTGATGGCGTTGACGCCGCGCGCGCGCAGAGTGCGCGTGGAATGCGTGGACGAAAAAGGCGAACCTAAAATCATTGAAGCCAGCGGATGGTATGCGCGCATTCTGCAGCATGAGATCGACCATCTGGGGGGGACCATGTATGTTGACCATATGTATCCGCGCACGCTCATGACGGTGGAGAATTTCTCGCAGCACTGGAAAGACAAAACTTTGTCTGAGTTGAAAGAAGTGCTGCTGGGCCGTGGGGCCATGCCCGGACGCGACAGATAAGAGCGCAGACCAGAAAGGCGCAGATCCAGGTAAGCGTGAACCCAAATAAGCACACACCCAGATAAGCGTGGACCCAGAAAATATTTCGTTCCTAAAGCGAAGCCCGCGAAGCTGCTTACATCGGCAAGTGCAAATCGTCCGACAAGAAGAGCG
>DASZMF010000253.1:0-4836 GCA_035552035.1 Candidatus Angelobacter sp. | reverse complement strand
CCCGTGGCGACATCAAATGCCTCGAAGCTTCCATTGGGCAAAAGACGCACGATGCCTCCACCATAAGTTCCGACAATCCAATCATCGCCAGTGCGCACAATGGCGGAGATCCAGTTGTGCGTGAGACCGCGCGTGGCTACTGTGTAATTAGCAGCAACGTTTTCGTTTTCCAGAACGGAGATTCCACCGAGCGTCCCGGCAACAACTTCTTTTCCTGAAGCGCCAACGGTATATACGTGGTTGTTGACCAGGCCATGAAACGCATAGAGGCTGCGCGGTCCGGCAGAGTCAAGAAACGTAAGCCCTGCGGACGTGGCCAGCACCATGCCATCGCCATAGAGAGCGACGTCTGTTATATGGTCAGCAAGCAGGCCGTCTGCACGGCCCAGTACTTGCCGTTTTTTGCCGGACTGGTCAAACATGACCAAACCATTGGCAGTGGCTACGGCAACAGTTCCGGTAGCGGCATTCGGCACAATGCGGTTGACGCAAAAAACATTGTCATCTTCTATATGTGTTGCATTGCGGAGATTAGGTTCAAAGAGGTCGAGCCCGCGGTCAAAATAGCCAACCCAGAGCTGATCATTACTGTCGATGGCGAGGGCAGAGACATTACGATCTGTCAGTGTTGCGCCTGCGGGAGAGAGAACGCGACGCCAGCCTCCACGCCGGCCTTCTTTCTGGTAGAGCGTGTCGTGGGTCACAACGTAGAGAGTGTCGCCTTCGGAAAAAATTTGCTGCACATCCGACATGGAGCGCGTTGCCGGATGAAGCGTCCCCTGCATTCGCCTGGGCTCAGGATCAATTTCAATCACTCCTGGGCCGTTTCCACCCGCAAGAAGAGTCGAGCCATTCACATACAGCGTTCGTGCAAAATATCCCGGAGCAAGCACGCGGACGAAGCGTCCGCTCTCAAATTCGGCGATGCCAACGGCGGTACCAACATAGGCTTTGCTATTGGCAAGTGCGATGGAGAAAACCTGGGCATCTGGCATGCCCTGAGTTTCAGTAAAAGTTTCGGCGCGGCCAGCCTGCAAATGCACAACGCCCTGGTCTTGCGTTCCTACCCACAAGTCAGCCTCACTGCCGGCCAGCTCGGTAACATGTAACGCAGCCAATGCGGGATGGAAGCTCTGAAGTGAATGGCCGTCATAAACAAGCACGCCGCGTTTGCGCGTTCCAATCAGCAGTTGTCCGGAGCTGAGCGGAAGAAGCGAGGTAATGGATCTTGCTTCGGGATCGCCGGGAAATAACTGGCGGAAGCTGGTTCCATTGAATGCCAGCACGCCTTCTGAGAGTGTTGCAATCAATAGCTCCGGCTCTTTGGCATCTCTTAATACGCCGGTGGACATTCGCAGCAATGGGGTCGAAGGTAAATCCTGGCCCGGGCGATATTGTTTGAGCAAGGTCCCGCGACTGTCATAACGCAATAAGCCCGATGCGCCGCAGAGGTAAAACTCGCCTTTGAAAACCGCTGCACCGGTAAATGATTCAGGACCGTTGATCCATTCGAAGCTGGTGTTGAACGGAGACACGCTACGGATGGAGAAAGGAAGCGTCTGTTGGGATTGCACTTCAAGCGTAGCAGTCTGCAAAACGTGCTGGACGCGCCAAATCACCAGCGCCGCGCTGCCTAGAGTCAGGAGCAGAACGGTAACAAGCACGTAGCGCCATTTCAGCCGGGAGAAAACTTTCATTCTGGTCGAAGAAGAAAATATACATCCCGGCATGTCTGCATGAACATGCTTAGAAATATTTTTCAATTCGCGCCTTGGCGTTTTACCGGGCATGCGGTGCTCCGCAATGCCATGTTGCAAACTTGCAGCCAAGGGCGGCAAAGCAAAATGGCGCGGAGTTGGCGGTGTTAGACCCAGGCCGGTGCGTGTCAAAGCATAGACACACGTGTGGATGGAGACACAACCTCAGCAGATTTTCAAAATGAATTGCCCACGAAAATACGCGAATAAAAAAGGCCAGTGCTCTTATGCGCTGGCCTTTTCTATTTCGATTTTAAAATCTGCTGGAACCGGTTATTTCTGTTCCTGAACCTGTACTGCTGCCGCCTGGGCTTTGTTGTCAGCAGCGGGCTCAGAGCCTTCCCGCATTGCGTTCTTGAAATGGCGGATGCCATCGCCCAGTCCCTTGCCGAGATCGCCCAATTTGGACGGCCCAAAAAACAACAGTGCAATCACCAAGATCACCACTAAGTGCATTGGTTGCATAAGTCCTTCAAACATTTCAGCTCCTCCGTGGCCAGAGCGTGTCTGGCCTCTCCCGTCATAGATTTTTAATTACTTAGCTTTTACTTGCGTACCCTCACCAAACGGCAATTCATCACTTGCGAAATTGCGGCGGGGGGCACCGCATGTAACCGGAACAAAGTAAATAAATACACACCGGAATCTATAAATCAGGCCCGCTTTCAATTGCTTAGCGATCAGCCTGTTTCGGATCATAACCAGCATCCGCACTATTCCCTGTTTGGCTCTTTTCGCATGCCAAATTTTGGGCACTCGATAGATGAGCTCATTGCAGGGTTAGTAAAATCCCAGAATACGTCAGACTCAAAACCGGATCAATATGACGTTTGTAATACTCAATTTAGGATTCAATCGAGGTGCGCCAAACCAATGGATTTTGCTGATTGCCAAATGTCTGCCGCAGCCGTGACTGATCTTGGCAAGACTAAATTACCCTTTTATATTCAGACAGATAAACAGAGGCTGCACTGTTTTATTTTCGCCTTAAGTACGACAGCTTTGGCAGTAGCCGCCAATCTCCAGCCGGGCGATCACCACGCTGAAGCTACACTCTGTTGAGACGGTGGTTTTTAATTTCTCTAATAAATGAGACTCAAATTCAATGACTTTGCCGCAGCGCAGACAGGTCATGTGTAGATGATCGCGACCGGTGCGGCGTTCGTAAAAGTGCCGTTCCCCCTGGACATGCATCAGGTCCAATTCGTCAATCAGTCCTTGCCGCTTCAGCAGTCCCAAAGTCCGATACACAGTGACACGATCAATTTCCGCGTCAATCTTGCGCGCTTTGCGGAGTATCTGGCTTGCGTCCAGATGCTGCTTGGCCGTCTCCATGATGCTCAAAATGGCGCGACGCTGGCGCGTCAGGCGGATGCCGCGTTCCATTAATTTGGACTGCAAAAATCCGGGAGATTCTGTCTCTGGCAGAGGCATGTTTCAGTCACTCCTTGACTCGAACCAGTTTGCACCTATTTGCAACTGACTTGCAACAGATTTTTGCGACGCCTATTGACAATGATTATCAGCTCATTTCGAATAGTGGATGTTCGCTGCTAGATGCAACACAGTTGCATTATTGTCCCAGCAGTCACGCTAAAGTCGCCTAATTTTTCCCATTATCCGGAGTGCATTTTGATCATGAGAATTCTAACGAGCGGAGCAGTTTTTGACCATATTGAAAATGAATTTCAATTTCGTTTTCAATATCGCCCGGCCGCCGTTGACTTTCTCTCTAACTCTGCCTGGAGGCTTCCTTATGCAATGTAGCGTCTGCCCTTTTGGACACGTTTGTCTTCGCTGGGGCCGGTCTGTGAGCCTGCATCTTGACCGTGCTGAACTCGCCTGTGCCCTGGAATGCCTGACCGAAGTTCTTGACGGCACGAGCCGGGGCTTTTCCCTGGGGCCGGGATCGTTTTGCGCCAGCCATGCCACTGACGGATTCTATTATCTGGTCTGCTGGGAACGCGTAACGCTGCGGCTCTCTGAAAATGAGGCCCGTGGGCTGCGCAATGTGCTCACATCCGCGCGAACGGTGCTGGACCAATCACAAAAACCAGTTCAGCAGATCATGTGAACCTTGCTGCTTGCCGATTCGGCCAGCATGGCCAATTTCACGCTAATCAGATTTAGCCCTCCTTCCTCATAGATGGGCTAAAAAATCAGGGGCCGTGTTGGATGACTCGGGCCCTGGTGATTTTGTAATTCAGATGCAGGGATAACTTAGAGAGAAGCTGTTGCTACCGAAATCTAGTCTGCCGCCACGTGGCGAGACACTACGTGCATTTCAGCGCAGACCTTGCAAAATCTTTTATGGCGGTGGAAGGCTTCGTCGGCTTCGCGATGGCAGTCGCCCAGGGTTTCAATCTGTTTCATTTCCTGATCGTCTTTTTTGACGCAGGCAAAAAACTGAAGCAGCCGGGCTTTGAACACATCATCGGCAAGCGATGCTTTTGAATAAAGCTCTCTTCCCCGCAGACAAAGTTCTTGTGGCATGAAGCTGATTTTTACGCTGTTAGAGATTGAAGTCCATAGACTTTACACGCTTTTTACATTGATGCAACTGGAAATTTACTCCTTTAAACAAGCGGCTCTGGCCGCTAGGCTACAAACTTATATCCCAGGCCGGGAACGGTAATGATCAGCGCCGGCTGCTTGGGATCTTTCTCGAGCTTCTGGCGCAAGCTGCCCACATGTACGTCAACGGTGCGGGTAAAAGTTTCTTCACTGTAGCCCCACACTTCTTTCAGCAATATCTCGCGTGAAAGCGTGGTGCCCGGGTTATGCGCGAAGTAGCGCAGAAGGCGGTATTCACGCGCAGATAGAGGCACAACTTTACTGTTGCGGAAAACCGTTGTGCCTTTCAGGTCAATCCGGAGCGGACCGAACTGCAGAACCTCAGCATCTTTGGCCGGGGCCGCACCACGGCGGATATGCGCTTCAATCCGGGCCAGCAGTTCCAGAACTTCAAAAGGCTTGGTGAGATAGTCGTCTGCGCCGATCTTTAACCCAAGAACTTTGTCCACCAACTGGCCGCGTGCGGTAAGCATAATGATGGGAGTAATAATTCCAGCTTTGCGAA
>DASZMF010000252.1:0-1524 GCA_035552035.1 Candidatus Angelobacter sp. | reverse complement strand
CTGTGGCCGCGCGGGATCAAGAAAGAAAATGCGCGTATTGACCACTGGCTGAAGAACCTTGCTCCGTCTGACGGTCTGCGCCAATGGTTTCACTCCAGCGCCAACTGGATCATTTTTAAAAAGCGCTACTTCAAAGAGCTGAGCACACCAGAAGCCTCCGCCGATCTGCAGGCCTTGTATGGGCTGTTAAATGAGCACGACCACGTGACGTTGGTCTATGCGTCAAAAGATGAAGAGCGCAACAACGCCGCCGCGCTCAAAGAATTACTGGATGGAATGAAGAAGCCGCCTTCCAGCACCGGCCCGGCAAGGGCCGTGGCAATGCCGCGACGCATCGCCAAGCGGCGACCCAGCTAATGATTCTGCGCCCATTGGAGCCTGTCTCGCCTGCCAGCAGTGAATTCCTGCCTGCGTGGAGCGTGATTGAGCGCACCCAGCGGCAAGCCTACAAAAACTGCTGGATGATTACACAGCCCTCTCACGCCGCACTGGCCGGAGAGTTTGCCGCGTCGCTGACCGGCGCACTAGCTCCGATATTAGATGACTCCGTGGTGAGGGCGATTGCCCTGCACGACGCCGGCTGGGGCGTCCCTGACGCGCAAGCCATTATGCAAAGCAGGGCCGTAGGACAAGGTAATCCGAAGTCATTTATTGACTGCGGCGCCAGTGAGTTCGTAGCTGCGTGGGAGAAGTCGATTGAGATTGCAGAGTCTGCTGGCGCGGCGGGTGGCTATGTTGTGAGCCGGCACTTTGCGCGCATCGCTGAGCATGGCCTCGCCAAGTACCCTGCAGCTGATCGGCAGAAAGTTAGCCGATTTCTGGAACAGGAAACAGCGCGGCAGAAAAAGCTGGCAACCAAACAAGATCACAGCGCTGCCGAGCTGGAGCAGTTCACTGAAGTTTTGCAGTTCTGTGATCTGCTGTCACTTTACGTCTGCTCGGGTGCGCGCGAGAACGCCGAATTCCCGGAATACTTTGGAGTGAGAGCTCGTCTCACAGTGGAAGCGGAAAGCTACCGGCTGGAGCCTGCCCTGATTGACGCAGGAGCTGAGTTCGCGGTGGCGGCGTTGCGGCATCCGGCGGTGAGGGGTGAATCGGGGAAAGAGATTGAAGTCATATTCGCGTAATGTTTTTTCTCCGAAGTCCCGAAGCGTTTTAGCGAGGGATCCCTATAACCGCAAAACTCTTTTGGGCCGCGAATCAACGCGAATGAACACAAATCAAACTTTCGCCGCACACCATCAAATCTTTCTTTGCCCTTTGGATCCTCCCAGCGATAGGGATCCCTCGCTCCGCTTCGGGATTTCAGAAAACCCTAATGCCCCGCCATATCTCCATGATCGTGATGTGAATGTTCTGAACCCGGTTTATCCAACTGCCGCTCGACTGACCATATTTCGTCCGGCGTTTTTTCCCACGGATACATATGGACCATCCAGCCGAAGACGTGGGGCAGGAATTGGCCGCCGGCGGCTTCGCAGGCTGCTTCCGTGGTAATGGAACCGTTCAGGCCAAATTGCGAGT
>DASZMF010000251.1:0-1718 GCA_035552035.1 Candidatus Angelobacter sp. | reverse complement strand
GGCGGCGGCGTGCATGGCGGGCCGTTTCACTCGCAGAACCCTGAAATGTATTTCGTTCACACGCCGGGAATGAAAGTTGTGGCGCCGTCCACGCCCGCTGACGCCAAGGGGCTGATCAAGTCTGCGGTGCGTGACAACAATCCTGTTCTTTTCCTCGAACACAAATTTCTTTATCGCCGTATTAAAGGCGAAGTGCCGGAAGGCGACTACACGGTTCCCATCGGCAAAGCGCGGGTGCATCGTGAGGGCCGTGATTTGAGCATCATTACTTATGCGGCGATGGTCCACACCGCGCAGGAAGCCGCCGACGCACTGGCCAAAGAGGGAATTGAAGTTGAAATCATTGATCTGCGTACGCTTTGCCCGCTGGATCGCGAGGCCATTACTGCAACGGTAAAGAAGACCAATAAAGTAATTCTTCTGCATGAAGACACCAAGACGGGCGGCCTTGCCGGCGAGTTGGCGGCCATTATCAACGAAGAAGCGTTTGACGATCTGGATGGCCCAATCGTGCGCATCACTGCGCTGGATACGCCTGTGCCGTTCTCGCCTCCGCTGGAGCATTTCTTTTTGCCGAAGGTGGAGGATGTGGTGCGGGAAGCGAAGAAGCTGCATAGATACTAAATGTCGCGATATCAGAAATGGCTGCCGATGTTCGCTGCTCTTCCACTGTTAACAGCAGCGGCCATAAATCTATACTTTGTTCACGCTGGTTGGCACGGTAAGATTCCGGGCTATTTAATCCTCTGGGCGTATCCTTGCAGCACTGTCCTGGATTCCACGATCGCTAATCTGGTGGACAATTTCCTGCAACGCCACGTTGCAGTCCATTCTTTGATTCCTGGTATTGTGGTTTTTATCTGGATGCCAGCAGTCATTTACTCAGCCATTCTTTCCGTGGGTGCAGCGGGATATGCCTGGATAAAGAGCAAGCTCCATGGCTCGCCAAATATTACCTCAAAGGCTTCCAGCTTCTTACCGTAAAAGACGTAGCAATGCTACGTCTCTACCATTGAGTTTCCTCTGCCCAAAATTCCTCTTACTTTAAAGCAATTACTGCGTCACCACCGGCAACTCCACAAAGCTGGCATTTCCCGGCTGATGGAAAATTCGCTGCGTAGCTTTTTTATAATCTCCCGGTTGGGCCCAGAAAATATTCGGCACAAAGGTTTGCGGATTGCGATCATAGAGCGGGAACCAGCTTGATTGCACCTGCACCATGATTCTGTGTCCAGGCAGGAAGACGTGATTTGCCGTGGGCAGTTCAAAGCGATAGACCAGCGGTTTGTCGGCGGCAATTGGCTTGGGCGTCTCCAGGCTTTCGCGATAGCGTCCACGGAAGATGTCCATCGACACTGCCAGTTGGTAGCCGCCCATGCGTTCGTCTCCCGCAACTTCGTCCGGATAAACGTCAATCACCTTTACCACCCAGTCGGCATCGGTGCCGGTGGTGGAAGCCACAAGATTTGCCACCGGCTGACCGCTGATTTTTAACGGCGCAGTCAGCACGTCAGAGGTAAACGCCAGCACGTCTGTCCGGCCAGAAGCCTCGCGTTGATCGTCGGCCAGCCAGAGCGGCCAGGTGAGACCTTTATCAATGTCATAGCCCACCGGGCGAATCGGCCGGGCGCGAAACGGCACTGGCTTGGCCGGATCAGAAACATATTCTTCATAAGCCGTGTCACCTTGCTTCGGTGCGTCGAAGGTCAGCTTCATTC
>DASZMF010000250.1:0-1630 GCA_035552035.1 Candidatus Angelobacter sp. | reverse complement strand
AGGAATACTTATGGCTACGGCACCTCCATTGCCCACAACCCGTTCGCGCTGGGCGCGTTCACCTTTTTATTTCAACTCGGCCGCACATCTTTTGCGGATCGGCCGCCGGAGAGCCACCAACCTGCAGGAATTGCTGGAGGCGCTCCGCACCTGCCCTGATTCGTCCATCTTTCAGCACACCTTCCAGACCCTGGCCGAGCACCACTTTATTAAAGAAGGCTTTTCCAATGACTTTGCTCACTGGGCCTTTGCCGCCTGTAATGAAGTAGCGCTGGCGGAACGGCTGGCCGCGATCGATGTCCGGGAATTCACCTCTATCGCTATCTTGCGGGAGCGCCTGATTCGGATCATCGAAGAGTATCTGCAGAAAAATCCACGTGCTATTACGCGCACAGCCATGGAACCTTTTTATCTGATGGCCTCTGATCTGGTCGTGGTGCCTACGCCGTACGTGGCGCGCAATCTTGAAGAGTTTGCCGACGGTCTGCACAAAGTCAGCATCCACGCCATCTATTACCACTTTATTGACGCCCGGCTCCGCCTCAAGCTGAATACCAATGATTTCTCCGCGTGGTTGGAGCATGACCTGGACTTGGCGCAGGCGGCCGACCGGCTGAATCGCATTGATATCTATACCTCGACGCTGGAAGGCGTGCGTCGCGACATTTTAAAAATCCTTGAAATTGAAATCAGCCGCACTGATCTGGCCCATCAGGCAACGGCAACCAGATAGCTGGAGAGCTTTTTTAATGAGAGATAAAAATCCGGGACGGAAGACAACGCTGGTAGCAGAAGAAAAGAACGGGCATCCGCAAAAGCCAGAGCAGCAGGAAGTGCCGGCTGCCGAAGAAAAAAACGGCCACAAGCCAGCGTCTGCCTCAAATCCAGCGAATACGTCAGAAGCAAAAATGCGTTCCGAAATACCCGTCGAAACAGCCGAAACAAAAGACCGCCGCCTGCGCGAGACCGATCTCACAACGCACTTCATCGAACGCCGCAAGCAGCCGCGCATACGCACACAACAGCCTCCGCCGCCCGCTGCTCCTTGCATTGACGATTACGCCGCCATCATTGGCCAGCCTGAGCTCGATGAAATCCGCTTTCTCGCGCGCCATCTGCGCGGCAAGACCGTAAAAATGGTGAACTCCACCGCCGTAGGTGGAGGCGTGGCCGAAATCCTGAATCGTCTCATTCCCCTGATGAACGAACTGGAAATTCCCACGCGCTGGGACGTAATCACCGGCGGCAATGATTTTTTCGAAGTCACCAAGGCCTTTCACAACGCCCTGCACGGCGGCGATTACAACCTGACCCGGCAGATCAAGGACATTTTTATGTCCTACACTGAGCTAAACCGCCAGCGCATGGAATTTGCCGAGGACCTGTTCGTCATACACGATCCCCAGCCGGTGGGGCTCATCAGTTCCAAATCAGCCAGGCGCGGCAAGTGGATATGGCGCTGCCACATGGACCTTTCCAGCCCGCATCCTGACGTATGGAATTTCCTCAAACCCATGGTCGAGCAATATGACGCCAGCATTTTTTCATCGCCCTCATTCACGCGCCAGCTCACCAGCCCGCAGTATTTGTTTTATCCGTCCATCGATCCGCTTTCAGAGAAGAACCGCGA
>DASZMF010000249.1:0-3661 GCA_035552035.1 Candidatus Angelobacter sp. | reverse complement strand
AAGATAGCGCAACTCTGCGGTCCATCAGCTTGAGCTTGGGTCGATTGGGTGCCCTTGGGTCGAATTGGGTCAAACAGGGGGGAGGGGTACCCATCGGGTGATCCGAACAGCGGGTGATCTGGTGATCGGGAAACCCAAACTTTATCTGAGGGCAGAAAATGGGCGGCGTGGCTTGAGGTTGGGGTGAGACTGGGGACACGACTGGGGTAATAGTGGGGTGACGTGGGGTGTGCGGGTTGGAATGGGGTGAAAGCGCAGGGGGGTGCAAGGAAATCGGTAATTGGGTAAGTTGGTAAGTTGGTAATTTGGCAATTGAAACCCTTGCTCCAATCGATGCGCTGTTGGGGTCGCGAACTCTATTTCCCCACCGCCAGTGAGGTGCCGACCACGCCCGTGGTCGCACTGGGAGCGCTTGCGCCGGAAAACGGCGGAACATAGATTCTTACGCCGCCGCTGTCCGTGGTTCCCAGATTTCCGCTGAGTCCCGCGTACAGGTTTCCGCTGCTGTCCACGGCCACCCCGTTGCCGCTTACCGATCCGCCAAAAAGGCCGGTGCTGATCAAAAATGCGGGCGTGCTGGCTGCGGTAATCGGCAGATTGTAAACGTCGATTTTTGACGTGCTGACCTGCGAGTTGACAACGAATAACTGCGTGCCGCTGATCGCCATTTGGCGATAGGACGCGGCTGGAATCGCCACGGTGGCGATGGGCAGGCCGGTGTAAGGCGGGGCGTAAACCAGCAGGTTGCTGCTGGCCGCGTTGGGCGCATTGCTAACGATCAGATTATTCGCGGAGTCAAGCACGACACCGTCACTACTGGTAAGGTTGGCGCTGGTAATGACCTGCGATGGCGTGCTGGCCGAAGTGAGAGGATGGGTAAAGACATTGATCTGGTTGGTGAATGACGTCGCAAATAGATCGCCCGCGCTATTGAAGGCCAGATTATCGACGAAGATCGAGGTACCGTTCTGGAATGTCGCCGATGCCGAAGGAGACCCGGTGATCGGTGCGCTGAAGATCGAGATGCCGCCGCCAAAGGCCCCTGCCGCGACATTCCCGGCGGAATCTACCGCCAGCGCTGAGACATCGCCGCCTGCAAAGAGTGCCAGGGTCGCGGTCGGTGTCGAGCCCGTGAGGGGCAGCGCGAACTGAACCGCGCCGCCGATGGCGCCATTGGTATACAAATGCTGCGTCGCAGATGTTGGCCCTGCCGGAACTGGCGACTTGATTGAGCCGCCACCACAGCCTGCCATGGCAAATAGCAATACAGCAAAGGAAAAAAGGCGTAGAGCTAAAGAGACCGGCCTTAGGTTCATTCTTATCCTATCCTTGAACTATCGTCTAACTAATGGGCTTTTAGGATAATGGATAGTCTGCGGCAAGACAAATCACTCTTTTCCAACACTGCCAGCGCAGTGCGGAAGGCCCGGCGCTTCCTTATGAAACCGTAATATACGACTTGAACTACTCCCACCCCTCGCCGCTATACTTTCTCACAGACATTTTTTGCGAGAAACCAGCTTGAGGGCACGGTAGAAGAAGTTCAGCTCGGCAGCGTGATGGCCCATGTGCCTCCGCCGATTTCTCGCGAGGTTAACTTTCTAGAGAAGAGGCCATTATGAAACGTGAACGCATGTTGCGAATCTTCCTGGTTATGCTGGGAATTCTGTTTATCGCACTGCTCTACCCGCTCTATGTTGATCTACGGCACGCGAATTGGCTTGTGAATATGCACAATGAAACTGACCCAATGTTTGTTAGTTTCTTTATCGTACTCGGCCCTTTTCTGCTGCTCGCTGCCAGAAACCCCTCGGCGCATCGCCTGCTGATTGTCTTCACGGCCTGGTGGAACCTGGCGCATGCTGCCGTAATGGCCATTGAAACTGTGCAAGCGTGGAATCGCGGAGTGCATCGGAACTTTGCGGACGTTGTAATCGTCGCTGCGATAGGATTGATTCTGCTGGCGCTCTTACCCTCTCGCCGTGACCGCCGCGACCAAAGCACGGCCGTTTCGATGTGAAAGGATCATCATCCCCAGAACCGCATATACGATTTAAACTACCATTAACGACTTCCGCTATACTTTGCTTATGACACTTTCTGCGAGAAACCAGCTTGAAGGCACGGTGGAAGAAGTCCAGCTTGGCAGCGTGATGGCCCATGTGACGGGTCCGGGTGGGCAACAACATGATTGAAAGCGTAATCACCCGCCGCAGCGCTGAAGAGATGAATCTGAAAAAAGGCGATACCGTAAAAGCCGTGGTGAAATCCACTGAAGTGATGTTGCTGAAGGATTAATTTTTACCTTAACCAGCAAATGCTAAGGGCTTGGCCGCCGCAATGCAGTATTTATGGCGCGGCCACCACCCGGATCGACTTCACCATCCGCACCCAGCGCGCAGGCCATTTGTCACTGGGCACCACCAGGCGCAGCGGTCCGGCTTTGTCGCCTAAAGGCTTACCGTCTTCACTATCGGCCACTAATACCTGCACGTTTCCGATGCCCTCATCCAGCTCGGCCAGAGAAAACGTTACCTGGTAGCCGTCACTTGCACTAACAATGATGCAGGTAGTCAGCGCCTTGCCGCGCAGGTTCTCGCCTGATGGCACTCCGGCGTCTTTGAGCAGCTCCCGGAGCGGGACTCCGCTATAAGCAGCAGTTTTCTTTTCATGCGCATTGGTGGCCGTGACAGGCGTATGCTTGAGTTGTTTCCACTCCTGCTCACTGTATGTGTGCGGATGTGGAATGTCTCCGCTGATTTCCAGGACCGCCGTGCCGGCCTGCTGGGCCCACGCGGCCACCTGAAAAATAGCGGCGATGGCGAATATCCGTGCCGTCTTCATGGCCGGAAGTATACCAGCAGTAAAACGTAAAAACGATTTAAGTCGAATTGACAGGACGATTTTAAGAATATAAAAACGTATCGCTAAGGAGGCGCATCTATTTATGGCAACTCTCTTGCAACCGCCGCAGACTAACGTCGCTCTCCCCATGACCAAGCTGTTGATTGGCAATGAGTGGGTGAACAGCAAATCCGGGAAGACCTTCCCGACCATCAATCCCGCCACGGGTGAAGAAATCGCACAGGTCGCGGAAGCCGACGCAGAGGATGTGAACCGCGCTGTAAAAGTAGCGCGTGATGCATTCCACTCAAAAAGCGCATGGCGAACGATGTCCGCTTCACAGCGCGGCCAGCTGCTGAACAAACTGGCCGACCTCATTGAGAAACATGCTGACGAGCTGGCGCGACTTGAGTCGCTCGACAATGGCAAGCCTTATTCCGTGGCGCTTGCCGCTGACGTGCCGCTCACCATCGCCTGCTACCGCTATTACGCAGGCTGGGCCGACAAAGTCCAGGGCAAGACCATTCCAATCCAGGGAAACTATTTCTGCTACACGCGGCTGGAGCCTGTCGGCGTAGTAGGCCAGATTATTCCATGGAATTTCCCGCTGCTCATGCAAGCCTGGAAGCTGGCACCCGCATTGGCTACCGGCAACACAGTTGTCATGAAGCCCGCCGAGCAGACTCCGCTGACCGCTCTGCGCGTGGGCGAATTAATTATGGAAGCTGGCTTCCCTCCCGGCGTAGTCAACATTCTTCCCGGATACGGCCCCACGGCTGGCGCTGCCCTTGCGCGGCACATGGATGTGGACAAGGTC
>DASZMF010000248.1:0-2858 GCA_035552035.1 Candidatus Angelobacter sp. | reverse complement strand
TCCACTTCAGCACAGATATTTTCTCCAGCGGCGTTGTTGTAGTTGGGCTGGCGCTGGTCTGGGCGGGCGCGCACTGGCAAATTTCGTGGCTTCACATGGCCGATCCCGTTTCTGCTCTGCTGGTCTCCGGCGTAATTGTCTATGTAAGCTCGCGTCTCGCCCGACGCACCATTGACGCCCTGCTGGACGCAGCTCCCGTAGGCTATCGCAACCGGATGATTGATGCCGCATTAAAGGTCAATGGCGTAATTGAAGTGGAGCGAGCGCGCGTTCGCCGCGCCGGCAACCGCTACTTTGCCGACCTTACCGTCGGCTTGGAGCGCAACGTCACTTTCCAGCGCTCCGGGCAGGTTGTGGCGGAGATCACCAAAGCCGTCCAGGAATTTCTGCCAGACGCCGATGTGGTAATCCACTCCATTCCGCGCGAGACCGCGCATGAAAATATTTTCGACCGCATCCGTGCCGTGGCTTCCCGCAACAATTTCAGCGTGCATGACGTAAGCGTGCAGGACCTGGGTGGACGCCTCCACGTGGAACAGCACCTGGAACTGGACGAAAATCTCAGCCTCAAAGACGCGCATGAGGTAGTAACGGTCCTGGAAAATGAGATTCGCAACTCAGTCCCGGAAATTTCAACCATCCTTACGCATATTGAAAGCGAGCCTTCCACCATTGAGTCCGGTAACACCGTGGTGCGTGACGCCGTGCTGGAACAAAAGTTGAAGCCGGTGGTCGATGAATTTCCTGAAGTCGTGGATATGCACGATATGGAGATCAAGCACGTGCGCGGCAAAATTTATATGTCCTGCCACTGCACCATGTCAGACGATCTGCCGCTCTCCCGCGTGCATGATGTTTCCACGGAGCTGGAAATTCGCTTCAAACAGGCCGCGCCAGAGCTGTTCAAAGTGCTGATTCATCCTGAGCCACAGACGGACAACCGAAGATAGCCAGATACCAGTCAAAGTAAGGTAGAAGTTTGGCGAAGAAACAAAGTAAGCACGCCGGGGAATACCGGAGGGGCAGCAGGAACAAAGAAGGCAAAGATAGGATTAGGACGAAAAAATTGTGGCACAACAGGGTGGAGCAGGCCTTCAGGCCTGCGGTTAGCTAGTGGGGAAAAGGCTTTAGCCGCTGCGGTAAGTCAAATAAAAAGGCTGAGCATTTCTGCCCAGCCTCCCAATTGCAACTACAGAAAAACTACTCCTTCGGTGCTGCGTGCTTGGGATGGTCCTGCATAACTTTCACACCATCTGGCATCTGGAACAATGCCGGATCAGGTTCAGCGCGTTTAATGTCAGTGAGTTGAAATACTGTCTCTCCGGTGCGCGGGTCGGAATGCTTGCGCATCACCGTGGCATGCAGATCGGTTGAATACCAGGTCTCTGACACGATTTCTATCGGCTTCTCATTGCCGATTTCACCAGCCGGAATGGTGATGGTATCGCGTTTGCCTTGTGCTGCAACGCCGGCAACGGTCTGTGTGCCCAGATCTTCATGCTTGACCTGTTTCTTGTCACTCTCAATGCTTTCAGCGCCGTTAGCGTCTTTGCTTGTTCTTAGCATAACTTTTTTATTCACCATGGTGCTGCCGGCGCGATTGAGCGTGATAATTTGCGGATTCCCATCAGTGGTGATCACCGTGGAAGTATCGGTGCTGCTTCCTGTCTCCGTCATCTCTTGATGATGTGCTGTAGGATCGCTGATGAAAAGCATCTTGTGATTGTTTGTACCCGCGGATCCAATACGTCCCACGGACATTTCACGCCGCACACGGCCCTGGCTGTCACGTGCGACAGTTCCAGATGTTTTATTCACAATTTTGTTGCCGTCGCTCAGCGTCTGGGTTGTTTCTGTGACCTCGGTGGCAGTGTAAGGCACGCCGGTGACTGTCTCGCCCGGCGAGGCCATTTCAGCGCCCATGATCGTCACATCGTTGCCAATATTGCCCTGAAACTCGATATTCATGGGCATCTTTCCCGAGTCATTCTGAGAAAAAAAGAATGTTTTCTTTTGCTGGCTCTGGTTTTGATTGGTAGAAGCTGTGTCCTGGGCCATGGCTCCTGCGGAAAACAAAGTGGTAACCGCTAAAAAAGCGACAATTCGATTCATGGTATCTCCTCCTTAAAAAACTGTTGTATGCACTAATCTCACGCCGTACGGCGTCCCATCCTGGCCTATTACAAAATCAGCTAATACTCTTCTTTCCGGACCAGCCGGATTAATGGGCGCTCCCATCTGCCACAACGTGCTGGTGGGCAACTGCACCCGCACAATATGCAGGTCCTCCGCCGGAACCTCTGGGTCATATCCCGGCAGGGCAACGAATTCTCGGCTGTATGCCACCCTGCTGCTAGTAACCCTGGGACGCGAAAGCTTGCGTACCACCCTTGGTTTTTCCGCAGGGATACTCGCTGTTTGTATTGCTTCCGGAGCTTGCGCGGGCGTGTTTGCAGGTTCAATCTGCGCCTGATTTGCATTCTGATTTGCATTCTGTGCTGCTTTCTGGGCAGAACGTGGCATTCGCGGGGTCTGTAAAAAGATCAGCCCGGCAATGGCCACAAAACATGCCACGAGTCCGGTAATGCTGATGCGGCGAATACGTCTGCGCCGTGTGTGATGGCGGCGAAACGCAGCGGCCAATCCAAGACCAGTTTCCGCTGAAGCGCCCTTTTGCGACGTTGCGGCAAGGTTCCGCATGGCCCGGGTCAGCTTGTCATCTGAGCCGCGCTCGAATTGTGGATCTATTTCAGACATTTTTGATAACTCAATTTTGCTTTCAACATCGTTCGTGCCCGATGCAGCCTTGAAGCCACCGTTCCCGGCGCGCAATCCAGCAGTGCAGCCGCGTCGGCATA
>DASZMF010000247.1:0-9908 GCA_035552035.1 Candidatus Angelobacter sp. | reverse complement strand
TTGAAGCAAGGTATACAGGCCCTGCAAACCTTGAAATGCTCTTAGCTATCTATCGCGCGGCGAAGAAAAAAGTATAGCTCCCAAAAGCAGCTTTCTGCCGATTGCGGTTGCGGAAATCATGTATATCCATGATATTCTCGACGGGCAGAGTCGGAAGCTCCCAGGACAATTCCAGCACCAGGGACGTGGTTCACTCTGCAAGTCGGTACGACCGGGCCTGGCTGTCATGTTTGCGAATTCAGTGGAAAGGCACGGCAAGAAGCAAGATGAGCATCGTATTGATCACGGGCTCCGCCGGGCTTATTGGTTCAGAGGCTGTGCGTTATTTTTCCGCGCAGGGACTGCATGTTGTTGGAATCGATAACGACATGCGCAAATGTTTTTTTGGCCCGGAAGCGTCCACGGAATGGATGCGCAAACAACTCGAAGCAACCATATCCAACTACCAGCACAACAGCATTGATATTCGCGACCAAGCCGCGATTTTCGATGTATTCCGCCGGTGTGGCAGGGACATTTCATTAGTAATTCATGCTGCGGCCCAGCCTTCGCATGATTGGGCGGCGCGTGAGCCGCTGACCGATTTCTCGGTAAATGCCACAGGCACCCTAAACCTACTGGAAGCCACTCGGCAATTCTGTCCCGACGCTCCTTTTATCTTGACCTCCACCAACAAGGTTTATGGCGATTCACCGAATGCGCTTCCATTGGTTGAATTGGAATCGCGCTGGGAACTGGATAATTCCCATAGGTTTAGCGAGAAGGGAATAACTGAGGAGCAGTCGATTGATCAGACAACGCACAGCGTATTTGGCGCTTCCAAGGTCGCCGCTGATGTGATGGTCCAGGAATATGGCCGCTATTTTGGCCTCAAGACAGCTTGCTTCCGGGCAGGCTGCATCACGGGCCCAGCCCATTCCGGCGCTCAAATGCATGGCTTTCTTGCTTATCTCATGCGGTGTAACGTTACGGGAACTCCTTATACGGTTTTTGGCTACGAAGGCAAGCAGGTCCGCGACAACATGCATAGCGCTGATTTAATCAGGGCATTTGACCGTTTTTTCCAGCGGCCAGGATCGGGCGAGGTCTATAACATCGGCGGCAGCCGGTTTTCAAATTGCTCCATGGTTGAAGCCATTTCCATGTGCGAAGAAATTTCGGGAAGGAAGATGAACTGGAAATATGGGACTGAAAATCGCATTGGCGACCACATCTGGTGGATCAGCGATATCAGCAAATTCCAGTCACACTATCCCGGTTACGAGTTACAGTTTGACTGTCATGCCATTTTGCGTGAAATACATGATCGAAACCAGGGGCGCTGGAAGGGGTCTTCCCGAGCCGTCCACGCATGAGTGTGTCTGAAAAGAAAAGTATCCTGGGCGTTCTTATCGATGATGCAAACCTTGAAACAGCCACACAAATAATTATTGAAGCTGCACGGCAGCGCAGCCCCCTGGCTATATCGGCCATGGCCGTTCACGGTGTAATGGAAGGTGTGCTCGATTCTGTTCACCGTTATCGTTTAAACCATTTCGATCTTGCTGTGGCAGATGGCCAGCCGGTGCGCTGGGCGCTGAATCATCTCCATTCCGCCGGACTGCGCCAGCGGGTCTATGGACCGAATTTGACGCTTTCAGTCCTGGCACGCGCCGAACAGGAAGAGATGGCAGTCTATTTTTACGGAAGCACCCATGACGTGCTTGACCTTCTGTGCAAGAATATCCAGAAAAAATTTCCGAAGCTGAAAATTGCCGGCGCCAGTTCTTCTACTTTTGGACGGCTCACTCCAGTGGCCGCCGACCGCGTTCGTGACCAGATTACCCAATCTGGTGCGCAGATTGTTTTTGTCGGCCTGGGCTGCCCCAGGCAGGAAGTATGGGCCTATGAATTTCGTGATCGTCTTAAGGTCCCGATACTAGCCGTGGGAGCGGCATTTCCATTTTTGGCGGGAACTCTGCGTCAAGCTCCACAATGGATGCAGGATCGCGGGCTCGAGTGGCTGTTTCGATTGTGTATTGAGCCGCGCCGTCTATGGCGCAGATATTTACTATTAAGTCCGGCATATTTATTTCTAGTCGCTTGCCAGTGGATTGGCTTTACTTTTCAAACCCGCGGGACAGAGCCGACGCAAGAAATACTGCACGGCTAAACCCTGATAGATAATAGATATAAGACCGGATTGTGCGTTGTGAATATCAGTGCAGCAATTATGATGACAGATCGTCAGTACGCGGACTTTGGCAGTGGATGATCTCTACTCATGAGAAAATAGGATTGCATGTTGGATAGCGAGGTGGTCATGCCTATAACGAATGGCAGCACGAGGTCTCAGGCGTGACCGGACCTCTCCCGAGGGTAAGCATTCTTATGCTTACCTGGAAAAGCTATGAAATGACCCGGGATTGCCTGTTCTCTCTCCGGAAGCTTGATTATTCGAACTTTGAGATTGTGCTTGTCGACAACGGTTCGGGGGATGGCTCGCCGGAACGGCTTGCTTCTGAGTTTCCAGAAGTTCGTTTGATCAAAAATGCGACCAACCTTGGATTTCCTGCCGGCAATAATGTGGCGATCCGCGACGCGCTTGAGCGGAACCCCGATTACCTGCTGTTGCTGAACAATGACACGATCGTTGCACCTGATTTTTTGTCCAGGCTTGTCATCGTGGCAGAAAGCGAAGAAAAAATTGGGATCGTAAACCCCAAAATTCTATACTTCGAGCCCGATGACCGTATTTGGTTTGCCGGAGGTTTTTACAGACCGGGACAGAGTTTTGGCACGGTTCGGGGTCTGAATCGCAAGGATGTTGGAAAATTCAATGAAACCGATGAGATTTCATTTGTTACCGGGTGCGCATTCTTAATTAAGGTTGGAGTTGTTCATCAAATTGGTTTGCTGGATGAGATTTTTTTCCTTGGATTTGAGGATTTGGACTGGTCGGTGCGTACTATCCAGGCTGGTTACAAGGCCTTTTATGTTGGCAGTTCTGTGATATGGCATAAGTCCTCTTACGATACCAAGAAAAATCTGGGCAAGCCGGTGAAGGATTTTTACAGTACGCGCAACAGCGTTTTATTCGCGCGTAAGCACGTCTCCGCTAAACACTGGCCATTGTTTTTGTTGTCCCTGGGAAGCTATGTAATATTTCGTTCGGCAGGCTATCTGCTCCGGGCCGAGCCAAAGAGGATAAGCGCGCTTTATCGCGGGCTGTGGGATGGCTATATTACAAAAATGTGACCGTGGCCACGCCGTGAATGCAGGGTCAAACTCTAGAGTGTGAAGGGCAGGAAAGCGCAAAAAAATGTCGCGCATCATTTCAAAGTTATTAAACAAACTTGTGGCCGGGTTAAGCACTCCCATCATTCTCGCGGAATACTTTCGCCCTGAAACGGGCAGGGAATATGGAGTTAGCTTCTGGACAAAACTCAAACTGGTCCACAGGATGCGAAGCAACCGTAAAAAGGTCATAACAGCTTCGCATTTTGTGGAGCATCTCCTGATGGCCACGGAAATCCTCAAGATTCCGCCTCAGGTTGAAGGCTGTGTTGTAGAGTGCGGCTCTTTTAAAGGTGGCAGCGCAACAAATCTTTCGCTGGTATGCTCGCTCTGCAATCGCCGGCTGGAAATCTTTGATTCTTTCGCCGGCCTGCCGGAACCATCTGGAGTTGACCAGCAGCACGTGCTGGTAGGCGCCGGGGAGGTGCATACGTATGAAAAGGGCGCATGGTGTGGCACGCTTCCTGAGGTAAAGAAGAATATTTCACAGTTCGGCGATATCAGCGTGTGCAATTTCAATGTTGGTTATTTTGATCAAACGCTGCCAGGGTTTCAAAAGAAATGCATCATGGCTTTTCTTGACGTTGATCTCGTGGGCTCTCTGGAAACCTGCGTAACGTATCTCTGGCCTCTGCTTCAGGATGGATGCTACCTGTTCACGCATGAAGCGCACCATCTGGAAATTGCTGCATTTTTCTTTGCCGAAGGTTGGTGGCAGTCGAACATGCATGGCGCCGCACCTGGTTTAATTGGCGCGGGGACCGGGCTTGGATTACAGCCATCCTCGGGTGGTTTTCACAGTGCTTTAGGCTATACCGTTAAAAACCCAAAGGTTGCCGGGTTTGAGATTAGCCCGCAAACCGGCCACATTAGTGGATAGCGGCAGTTTGGGTCATGTGGGAGAATAATAAAGAGTCGGCCGTAAAGCGTTTGATTGATACATAAGCCGAATGCTCTGTTTCTAAATGAAAAGCCTCGTCCGCAACGCTACGATTCCGAACCCGACGCTCCTTCTTTTTTTAATGGCAGGCACTTTGGCGTGGCTTCTCTTGTGGAAAGAGGATCAAGATTCGACCGGGTTGATTGTAGTGCTGATTCTGGCCTGTATCGTGATAGTACCCGTCGTTGTTTATGCCCTGGCAGTTCGTCAAAAATTTGCGGTACTTGTGCTGATTATGGCTGCGGCAATGCCGCGCCTGTATGTGGGGCTTTCCAGCTTGAAAGCAAGGCCCGAGCACCTGGCTTGCGGACTATTGCTCTTGGTTTTGCCCTACTGGTTTAAACGGAGTAAGCACCAGTTTGTCTGGATGACTGCTGACTATCTTCTGCTGGCCTACGTGGCCATGAATTTTTTCAGCTCAACGTTCATGTCCATTGCACCCGGACAGACCATTAAATGGTGCGTGCAACAAGCCATTGTCGTGCTCCCTTATCTCTTCCTGCGTGTGCTGGTTACTGATCGATCCTCATTCCAGCAGGTATTCCGGATTGTTCTGTGGATTGGGGCCGCGGAAGCGGCCTTCGGCATTTTTTGTTTCTATTCGAACCTGCTTTTTGATACCGAATTTGGCATGGAGATCGGCCAGTATGGATCTATCCCGGGTACATATGGAACGCAATATGAAGCGAATCTGCTGGGGTCCTATTGCGGCGCTACGTCCATTATGTTCCTTACCATGTACCTGCAGGAACGCCGCCGAAGCCACCTATTTGGGTTTGCTCTAACATTTGCAGGAATGGCCATAAGCCTTTCACGAGGCGCTCTTTTGGGCACCGCGATTGCGCTGTGCGTGGTTTGCTTTCGCGGCATAAAACTGCGGTTATTCAGCAAAGCAATATTGGGCCGGATCACGGTTGTAATGCTTTGCGTTGCGCTTACCGTCGCCCCGGCGCTTTATGGGCTTTGGAGCGAACGTTTAAGTTCCGTGGACATTTCCGATATATCCGCTGATGACGACACGCGTGTGCGCGTACTCACTCTCGGGTTGGCGGCGGATGGAATGATTGAGCATCCGATTCTAGGCAATGGCACCTCTAGCTATCAGTTACAGTTCAGTGCGGCGGATATTGGAGGCGGTGAAGAAGCCGGTTGGATTGGCAATACCGAGTTGCGCGTGTTATATGACACTGGGTCGGTTGGGCTGGTCCTTTTTACGGGGTTCCTGTTCTATTTGATTCTTGGCGTGAAGAGGCACTTGAAAAAAGAAAACGTGCCGGAATTAGAAGCGCTTACAATTGCTGGTTTGCTTTATTGCGTTTCATTTCAGTTCACTGAAGGCACGTTGCTGGCATTTTGCTGGGTGCATCTGGGGCTTCTTGCCGCTGGTCTTGGCGTGTTCCAGGGGTTGCGCAAGGCAGATATTGTTCCCATCCGCAGTGCAGCTGATTTTGCGTAACAGGAATCCTTGTGGATGAAACACGGCAGCCGGCATTCGCTGGTGGAAACAATCAAAAACGGAAAGAGCATATTAGACTTTGATCAACGAGTTGGCAAAAAAAATTCCAGCATCCCGGCGCAAGTTGAAGGTTGCGATTTTTGGCGGACGCGGTATTCCCTCCACCTATAGCGGCACTGAGACGTTTTTCATTGAGCTTGCGCCACGCCTGGTTGAGCGCGGACATGACGTGATTGTGTATTGCCGCAAGGCGTTATTTAAAGAGCGGCCGCCAGAGTACAAGGGCGTCCGGCTTATTTATTTGCCCAGCATTGAAACCAAGAATCTTGGCACCTTTACGCATACCCTGGCCTGCATGATTGACGTGCTGCGCCGCGATGTGGACGCCATGCTGGTGACCAATGTTGCCAATGCATTCCATTGCCTGATTCCCCGGGTCTTCCGCCAGAATTGCGCCATCAACGTGGATGGAATCGAATGGATGAGAGGCAAATGGGGGCGACTCGGCAAAAGCTATTTCTATTGGAATGCGCGCCTCGCCGGAAAAATACTTCCCAAGGGGATCATCACGGACGCGTATGCAATGCGACGGCTGTATCTGGACGAATTCAATACGCCATCAGCCTGTATTGCCTATGGCGGCAATATTGAGGGCTCCAAGCACCCTGAGGTGATTCGCGAATATGGACTGGAGCCTGGTAACTATTATCTGATCGCCAGTCGCCTGGTTCCGGAAAACAATGCTGCGCTGATTGTGGATGGTTTCAAGAAATCGCCAACCAAGAGACTGTTGGCCATAGCCGGCGATGCGAACTATCGCAGCCAGTTTATTGACGATCTCAAGCAAAATGCCGGTGATCGCGTTCGCTTTCTCGGCCACGTGGATGACATCGACCACGTAAAGGAACTCCATTGCAATAGTTTTGCCTACATTCATGGGCACATGATGGGAGGCACCAATCCGGCGTTGCTGAAGGCGCTTGGGTTCGGCAACTGCATTCTGGCGCATGACAATCCTTTTAACGATGAGGTTCTCGGTGGCTATGGCGTTTTATTCAAGGATGCGGATGCCCTTGCGGAAAAGATAACCCAACTGGAGGCGCATCCGGAGATGGCAGAGAGCTATCGCCAGCGCGCGCCTGAACGCATTCGCACTTTCTATAACTGGGACCGCATTGTGGACCAATACGAAGAGCTCTTTTGCCAGTTGGCGGATGGTGCTGATCCAACCAGAATCCATTCCAGTATTGTTGGAGTCGATGAAAAAAAGGAAATTCCAGTTACTTAAGGACAATATTGATTTTTGGTCGTGTTTCCGCATTTTGATGCACAAGCGGGCACAATGACTTGATTTGGCATCGCCGGATGCAATAACCTAGAAAGATATCCACGGAGGCTTTATACATGCGGATTCTTGTCGCCGGAGGCGCCGGTTATGTTGGTTCCACGTTAATTCCCAAGTTGCTGGAACGGGGCTATGACGTGGATGTGGTTGACCTGTTTTGGTTTGGCAATAACCTTCCCCCTGAAGTCCGCATCATCAATCGAGATTTGTTTGACCTTCAGACCAGCGATTTGAAGGAATATGACCAGGTGATTTTTCTGGCGGGTCTGTCGAACGATCCCATGGCGGAGTTTTCTCCGAGCAAGAATTTTGTTTTTAACGCAGCCGCCCCCGCGTATCTCTGCTACATCGCCAAGCAGGCAAAAGTGAGGCGCTACATTTATGCCAGCTCCTGCTCGGTATATGGATACACGGAAAATGAGCTTTTTGACGAAGATCGTCCAGTGTCTTCCTCCTATCCGTATGGGATTTCAAAACTCCAGGGTGAGCAGGCTGTCATGCAGTTGGTGGACACCGATTTTTCTGTCATCGCGCTGCGTAAAGGCACCGTCTCCGGTTACAGCCCGCGCATGAGGTTTGATCTCATCATCAACACAATGTTTAAATGCGCCATGAAAGACGGCGTGATTCGCGTTAACAACCCAGCGACGTGGCGTCCGATTTTGAGCATTGAAGATGCAGCCATGGCATACATACGCGCGGTGGAAGCTAACCAGTCGCTCTCTGGAATTTTTAACGTGGCCTCAGGGAACCACACAGTGGGAGAGGTTGCCGACCTGGTTAAAACCACCATCCATGAAGAGACGGGAAGCAGCCCGGCGCTTGACATTAAACACATTCAGGACATTCGCAATTACAAGGTCGCGATTGAGCGGGCAAAAAACATTCTCAGTTTCCATCCGCACCACAGCGTAAAGACGATTGTCCGCAACCTGATTGAGAATATGTCCAAGTGCAAAGACTGGGATAATCCAAACTATTACAACATTCAGGTCTTTAAAGGGCTGGACGAAACAGAGCGCACGAAGCAGGTGACAAGTTCCGTTGGGGCCAGGCAATAATGAAGGTAGCGGTCATCGGCGGCAACGGCCAGCTCGGGCGGGATGTTTCATCGGCTTTTTCCGCTGAAGGCCATAAGGCCACGGCTCTGACTCATGAAGATCTTGAGATTTCTTCCGTTGAATCGGTGCGAACCGTGCTGGGAGCCCTGCAGCCGGATGTGGTTGTGAATACTGCGGCATTCCATCATGTAGACAAATGCGAGGCTGAACCAGGGCTGGCTTTTGCCATCAATGGAATAGGCGCGCGTAATCTGGCCCAGGTCACGGCGGAGACAGGCGCCACGATTCTCCACGTCAGCACAGACTATGTTTTCGATGGACAGAAGGGCACGCCTTACGTCGAAGAAGATATGCCGGCGCCGCTGAACGTCTATGGCAACACCAAGCTTTCCGGTGAATTTTTTGTGCGCTCCACAAACCCGCGCCATTTTGTTGTTCGCGTTTCTGCCATCTACGGCGAGAGTCCCTGCCGGGCTAAAGGCGGATTGAATTTTGTGGAGTTGATGCTCAAGCTTTCCCGGGAACGCAAAGAGCTGAGAGTGGTGGACGATGAATTTGTAACTCCCACTCCTACGGCACAAATTGCGCAGCAGTTGGTTGCGTTAAGCCGATCCACAGACTACGGGCTGTATCACGCTACCGCAGAAGGCAGTTGTTCATGGTATGAATTTGCAGCTGCCATTTTTGAACTCACAAACACCAAAGTCGGGTTGGAGCCAGCCAGGCCGGGAGAGTTTCCTGCAAAAGTAGCGAGGCCAAAATATTCCGTGCTGGAGAACCGGGCTTTAAAGAACAAATCCCTGAACATTTTCAGTCATTGGAAAGAAGGTCTGGAAAAATACCTGTCTCGCAGAGCGCAGACCGCAACTCTTGTTTCCGCCTGACAACCGTCAGGCAACCTGGGCTACGTAAATAATCTGCTTGGTAAAGAGCCCGGGGAAAAGACGTCGAATCCGGCTCCCCACCCTGCCTCCACCTAATATCGGGTAAGTGGAAACAACCCGGCAGCCTGAATCCTCAATCAGCTTGCGTCCAGTTTCCGGAGTAAAGAAGCGCAGGTGAGTCATATCCAGTATTCCGGTTGATGTGTATTCAAATTTGCCCCTGAGAAGGCTGGCGCGAATCGTCCAGTGAGCGATATTGGGAATACACACAATGATGCGGCCATTGGGCAAAAGCAGCTGACATGCCTTGCGCAGGGCGAGCTCTGGATCCATTAAGTGCTCCAGCACGTCGCCAAACAGAATGGTGTCATAATCTCGTGAAAGCCCATCGGTCCACTCAGGCTTGTTCAGGTCGAGCACAAGCACTCGATCACACCATTGCCGCGCCTGCTCAGCAGCTTGTGCATCAATCTCAACGCCGGTGACCTTGCAGCCGCGCTCCACAAGATGGCGGCTGAGAAAACCGGTTGAGCAGCCGAACTCCAGAATGCGTTGGCCTTGCGCTGCCAGGTCCAGGAAGATGCGGTTGCGGCCTTCGCCCATGAGCAGGTTTTCATAGCGCGCCGCGCTTAGTGTTGAAGCCATAAAATGATGCTCACCTGCTGAGTTTGGATTGTCAATAGCTGCTGCATGGCTGCGGGACTCGTCTTTTCAGGAAATGGAGCAATAAACTTCAAGCGCTTTTTTCGCCAGCATGCCGCGCCCAAATTGGGCGCTGCGTTTTAATCCTTGGGCTGAAAGCTGCTTTCTCAATTGAGGATCTGTAAGGGCTTTACCTATTGTGTCTGCGAGTGATCCAGTATCCAGCGGGTCGATCAACAGGGCTCCATCGCCAGCCACTTCTTCAAGAGAAGAGCCGAAAGACGTGATAGTCGGCACTCCGCTT
>DASZMF010000246.1:0-2783 GCA_035552035.1 Candidatus Angelobacter sp. | reverse complement strand
TTACACAAACTCCGTGGAGCATCCGCATGACCGCTATGAAGACTACATTGTCCATGATTTGATTGCCGACGTTGAACAGCGCTTCCCTGCTATGGCTGGCCGAGCGCACCGCGCAATTGTTGGCATGTCCATGGGAGGATTTGGCGCGGTGGTGCTGGCGCTGAAGCATCCTGACCTGTTTGTATTTGCCGGTGGGATGAGCTCGGCGCTGGATGTTCCGGGCCGGCCGTTCTCCATTCATCGAATAGGGCAGTGGCGGCAATACATGCGATTTTTGGTCCGTGGAAAAGCCAGACTCGGAGAGAGAGCGCCCCTTATGTGCTGGTGCGCTCGGCTGATCCGGCCAAGGCAGCTTATTTTTTTATAACCTGTGGCGATCAGGAAGGGCTCTTGCCAGTGAACAAAAGATTTGTATCCATGTTGCAGGCACGCCATTTCCAGTACGAATTCCATACGGCTCCAGGCGGCCATGACTGGAACGAATGGGACCGCAACATTCCCGCTCTCATGGCAAGCCTGCTGCATTATTTAAATAAAACCAGTATTTAAGTAAAAACTAAACAAATAGCCGCGCGTTGTGGCACGACAATTGCTTCTTCATTTGGCGGATATATGTAATCAAAATTGGACCCCGGCGAATCCGGCAAAATTTGCCGAGTCATTCATTTGAATTTGCCGCGTGGAGGAAAGCATGTCACAGTATCAAAAGAACAATCACGGAACCGCACTGCTGGAAAACGCAGAAGCGCCGGCCGTAACAACGAGCGCTGCTGTCGCAGGCGTTCCAGATGAAAAACTGGCGCAGGCTTATCGTCGCTGGGACAGGTCGATGAAAGAGTTAGTTGACGTGGCCCACGGCATGGTGTCGCAATATCCTGCAGACCGTGCAGCGCGCTTTTTTCTGGCGGAGACCATGCTGGCTTCCGGCTGCGCTGATCTGGCGCTGGACCAATATGAATGGCTGCGCGCCAACGCGCCCGGCTCAGAACTGCCACGCATTGTGCAGGGCATGGAGCAGTGCCTGGCCGATCACCATTATTTTCCGCCGGCGTATGCCAAGCGACTTTCCACCGGCGAGTACGCGGCCGGCCACAATGCTGAAGTCTGGCGCAAGTATGCGCGCCGCGATATACAGCGCGGGCGCGAGATTGTCCGCACCATTCGCCAATGGATGCCGGTCCATGGCAAGCGCGTGCTGGATGTTGGCGGCGGCTACGGCGGCATGATGATTTCCATGGCGGAGCAGGGCGCGCACGTTACCGGAGTTGAGATTGATACGGAACGCGCACAGATGGGCAAGCAGCGGCTCGCCGAGCTGGGCATTCAGTGCGATTATCGCGTGGCCGATATTTGCGATCCCGTAGCGCGCGGCAACATGGGTCTGTTTGACGTTATTACCTGCCAGGATGTTTTAGAGCATGTGATGGACCCCACGCTGATGGTGCAAACCATGTGCTCAATGCTGAAGCCGGGTGGAGTGATTTTTGTGCAGGTGCCAAACAAATGGGGCGCGCAGCAGTTGATGTCTGATCATCATTATGCGTTGACCGGAATCACCGCACTCTCACGCAATCAGGCAATTGAATACTGGCAACTGGCCACCGGCGAGGAAGCGCGGCACTATGGCGTGGGCTATCCGCGGGGCGAGCGTTACTACATGAATGCGTTTGCGCGTTGCGGCGTTACGCTGAACCATCTGCAAAAATACAACAGCCTTTCGCACGTGGCGTGGTTCGCGCGCGATATTTCAGCCCTGTGCGAACGACTGCAGAAAGAAATTTATCCTGGGCTGCGGCCGGAATTGCAGGCCCGGGTGCGCCGCCGGATTATCAAAGTTCTGGAGCTTTATTCGCACGCCAGTGAAGTGATCAAGCAGATGCAGACGCAACAGCAGGATGCGTCAGAGGCCTGCGACCAGATTGTGCGTCGACTCTGCGCGCCGCTGTGGCGATTTATTGGCGTGAAGGCGGCGAAGTAACACCGCCCTGCTGAAAATAAATAAAGCAGGCATAAGCGGTAATGGAGTTCATGCCTGCTTTGAATTTGTGGCTTTGCTGTTAGTTGTCGGCTACCTTGAGCACCAGCTTGCCGAAATTTTCACCATGGAAGAGTTTGCACAGCGTTTCTGGAAAAGTATCGAGGCCGGTAACAATGTCTTCGCACGACTTCAATTTACCGGAAGCGTACCAGCCGGCCATTTCGCGCAACGCTTCACCATAACGCGCTGCATAATTGAAGACCACAAAGCCTTCCATGCGAGCGCTGTTGACCAGCAGTGAAAGATAGTTCTTGGGCCCTTTTACATCTTCAGTGGAGCAATACTGTGAGATGGCGCCGGAAATCACGACGCGCGCATTGCGAGCAAGCTGGGCCAGCGCTGTATCCAGAATTTCGCCGCCCACGTTATCGAAATAAACATTGATGCCCTTGGGACAATGCTCGCGGAGGCCGGCTTTTACGTCTCCATTTTTGTAGTCGATGCAGGCTTCAAAGTCCAGCTCTTTGACAACGTAATCGCATTTCTTTGGACCGCCCGCTATGCCTACGACGCGCGCGCCTTTGATTTTCGCGATCTGTCCAACGGCCATGCCCACGGCGCCGGCCGCTCCGGAAACTACCACGGTGTCTCCGGCTTTGAGCGCGCCAACTTCCCGCAGGCCGAAGTAGGCGGTGAGTCCGGGCATGCCGAGCGTGCCCAGATACACCGGCAGCGGCGCCAGTCGGGGATCAACTTTGGTTAATCCCTTGCCGTCAGAGATTGCATATTCCTGCGTTCCAAATGC
>DASZMF010000245.1:0-1890 GCA_035552035.1 Candidatus Angelobacter sp. | reverse complement strand
ATTTCCGCTGGCGATGCGGGATTGTGAAAATCGCCCTACTCGCCCCTTAACGCAATCATAGGATCCACAGTCGCTGCCTTGCGTGACGGGATATAACAAGCCAGCAGCGCAGTGGCTGCCAGTCCAACGGAGACTGCGCTGTAGGTGATCAGGTCCACTGGTTTCACGCCGAACAAAAGTGTGGAAAGAAACCGCATGGAGATGGCGGCGGCTATTAATCCGATTCCGACCCCAACGCATGTAAGCACGAGCCCATGGCGTACAAACATTCCTGTTAGTTCCTGCCGTTGCGCGCCCAGGGCCATGCGGATACCAATTTCGCGCGTGCGCTGTGAAACGGAGTAGGCAATCACGCCGTAAATGCCGACTGTCCCCAGCAGCAGCGCCATGGCTCCGGCCACGCCCAGCATGAGCAGTGTGAAAGATGTCCGGGCCATGGAAGAGCGGTAGTAATAGTCGGCTGAGTGGACTCCGGCCAGCGGCAGGTTTGGATCGACTGACCATACGGCCTGGCGCACTTCTTTCATCAGGCTCTCAGTGCCGGCGCGCGGCGTGCGCAGAGCAAAGGAAAGGTCACGTACCACTCGGATGTCATTGCCTTCAAACTTATCCATGAGGATGGGCCAATAGGCGCTCTTGGACGCGGGCTGGTTGACTCCATCGTCTGACACATTTGCGACCACGCCAATTACTTCGCGCCAGTTGTCATTGCTGCCCACGCGTACGCGCTTGCCCAGCGCTACGGACGGTGTGTTCCAAAGCTCGCGCGCCAGATTTTCAGAGAGTATGGTGACGGGCGTTTTGTTATAGATGTCGGCCCAGGTGAAGTCGCGTCCGGCTACCAGCGGCGTGCCCATGGTTTTGAAGAAGTCTGGTGAGATGAACTTGAACCGGCGCACTGATCCAAGCTCTCCGGGACGGTAGGTTTTGTCTTCGGCGAAAATTGGGTCGAAAGAATTATTTCCGTCCAGCGGGATACTCGTGGAAAGCCCCACGGACGAAACGCCGGGGACCGCCGCCACCTTGCGCATGATTTCTTCAAACCTGCGCGTCACGTTGGCATCGTCTGGGATTTCCGCTTTGGGGATGGACAAGCTAAAAGTCTGTATCTCTGCCGGCGTGGTAAAGCCGGGCTGGACGCGCGTGAGAGCGTTGAACGTGCGCATCATGAGTCCGGAGCAGATGAGAAGAACCAGCGCGAGCGCCACCTGCACCACGACCAGGATATTGCGCGTGCGATGTTGCTCGCGGCTCTGGCTTGCGCCACGCGCGCTTTCACACAGCCCCGTGGCCATGCGTGCTCCAGCATGTTTGAAAATAGGAATGCCGCCACAGAGCACGCTGGTGAGCGCGGCAAGACCCAGCGTAAACAGCAGCACCGTTCCGTCAATGCCAATTTCATTGACGCGCGGCAGACCTTGCGGAGCCATCGCTACGAGCAAGCGCAGCGCACCGTAGGCCAGCCCAAGTCCAAGCAGGCTACCCAGCACGCCCAGTACCAGGCTTTCAAACAACAGGTCTGACGCAATGCGGCTCCAGCCCGCGCCCAGCGCGGCGCGAATGGCCAGCTCCTGTTTGCGGCCTTCCACACGCACTAAAACCAGATTGGCAACATTGGCGCATGCAATCAGCAGCACCATGCCAATCGATGCCATCAATACCCAGAGCAGTTTGCCCACGTCACCCACCACGCGGCTCTTGAGCGGCTTAATGTTGGGCGCAAAATGCGCATCTTCAAACATCTTCAAACTAAAGCCCGGCGGCGGAGCAAAAGTCTGGCTCACCATGGGAAGCATGCGCGCAATATCAGTGTTGGCCTGCTCAATAGTTGCGCCCGGTTTAAGGCGGGCCACCATGGCATAACTAAAATTTCCAAGAAAGGTCTTGGCG
>DASZMF010000244.1:0-5551 GCA_035552035.1 Candidatus Angelobacter sp. | reverse complement strand
AAAACCAAGTATGAAGAGATCCGTTCGCTGGTTGAACAAGCCATCAGCAATGCGCCATCTGAATCACTTGCTGTCGCCACCACAGACTCCATACCTCGCCATCCTGTCTCGCGCATGAGCAGCGCTGCACGCAGCGAACTCGCGCAGCATTACAACGAGTTTCATGCACTCATCGTCAGAGTCGGCAATCAGCATTGCCGTGCTCAGGCCAGTTGCGAAGGTTGCCCTCTGCAACATCTTTTAAACTTCTAATCTCTGTACAACAGAGCGGCATGTATCGGAATCCTACAGAGCAGTTTGAGAAGAAAACACTTTGGGGGTAATGACATGCTTTTGCTAATCGGTATCGTTTTATTCGTGGTTTGGATTCTCGGGTTCACGGCGTTTCACGTAGCCGGCGGCCTGATTCACCTGCTTCTGGTATTTGCTGTGATCTCAGTGATCGCGCACCTGATTACCGGACGACGGGCAGCTGTTTAATATTGAACGCTTAATGATCCAACTACTAACTCAATAGCGCTCACTCCATGTCTGGCCCGCTCATTCGGGCCAGTTTGTTTTTTGGGAAGTCCTTTTTACTATCGGATTGCGCGCTACCAAACCCCCACTTTGGGACACACCGGCACCGTCGTTTTCTCTTTATCCAATGAAGCCGTGCAAACACGAATGGCTGATGCCACCTTGCCCAACATCTTTCTATCCGACGCGGCGCGATCTTTTGTCGTCACCAAACTTACCAGCAAGGTACTGTTCGCGGAGTCATAGACTGACATGAGCACAATGCGCACCTTGTTGCCGTTGAGGTCCAGCCGGCAGGTCAAAGCTGGCTGAGCAAATAATTTCAAATCCTGCGCCACGGAAAAATCAGGGCAGAACTGGCGCGCCAGTTCCTGCGAGGTGCGTGAGGGCGGAATCTCACCATCAAATTCGTCGTATCGCCCAATGTTGCTGCGGTAAGAAACCGTGATCGACGGCGCAAATGCGGACGTAGGCCGCGCAATAGAAGAAGAATCTGCCTCCGTCGCCATACAACCGGAAGGCCGCCTAAGAAACAACACGGTTCCCTCTTCCACCCCCGACCATTCCCTGGGCAATGCGCAAACACTCAATCCTGAAGGCACTTTCATCATCAGGCCAAACTTGTGGCTTACATAGATTCGTGGCGCAGGCTTGGGTGCATAAGGAACAGCCTGGTCCTGAAAATTTCCTGCGAGCGCGGCGATCAATAAAAGTGCTGTCTTCATGCATTCCTCAATTCTTGTTGGCCCAAAGCTGGCAGGGCTCTAACTTTCATCAATGCGCCATGCTGTCCTGTGCAACTGCCGTTGGCTGCACACGATAGATCGTCTGGTCGGCGGTAAGCACCAGCAGATTTCCATCGGTTATGAATTCTGCGCGAATCAGACGCGTGGGAAAAGTGAAATGCGACAATGGCAGTAAAGTAGAAGTGTCGTAAAGGTCGCACTCTCCTCTTTCATTTTCCACCAGCATTTTGTCGCCGTTCTGGGAAAGTGCCCTGAAACGGCCCAGCACCCGGCCGCGCTCCTTGCCTGAGTCAAGGGAATACACATGCGTGCGGTTGGCCCGGTCGTACATCAATACCGTATTGGCGGCGGAAATTGCGCTGAGCGGAACAATGGACGTTGAACCTGTATTGATGATCAGGCTACCCACAAGCTCTCCGGTCTCAGGCTTGATTACTTCAATTAAATTCACTGACTCATTGTCAGGAGCCGCAGCCATCAGCGGTTTCAGCTCAGGGTTCGCCTTTACCTCTGCCTTTACAGCATAGTGCGATTCAAAGAGCAGTGTGAGCGTGTCTCCGGCTTTTGAGTAAAAGAATACTGGAATAAACTCAGCGAACCGGCGTATCCATATGGGTTGATTGGTGCGTATGTCCCTGGCCTGGACCGGTAGCTTGCAGGAAAAACAAAACTCCTTCACCCGGCATCCACCCACGGTAAGAGGACAAGTTTGACGTTCGTCTTTGTTGAGCTGTTCCAGGAAGAGATTTCCTGACTGCCAGATATAGTGGTGCACTGATCCATTTTTCTTTTTTGGATCAGGCACCTCAATGGTGTAAAGGTCCTCTGTTTTCTTGTTTACCGGATCGAGCTTTCCAACCTTGGGCTGCTGTTCCAGCTGATGGAAAATGGCTACCAGATCATCACCATCAAAAAAGCCTCCAGTAAAAGTTCCCGTATCCACGGCGCGCGCGCCAGTAGCGACATTCCAGACGCCGCCGCTGGTGCGGCCTGCAGTGGCAAGCCATTTCCCATCACCTGAAAACTCTGCCGAAGCCAGGTTGGGCAATAAGCTGGAAGGCAATTGCACCGTCGCCAGCCGCTGGTGGTCTGAAAGGTTAAACAGGCTGATGCGGCCGCCCAGCTCTTCTCCTGCCAGGAAGGTGTCATAAATCGCCAGCCCGGCGCTCTTATAACCAAGCAGGAAGCTTCTGGTCTCAAGGTTGATCACCGCCATGGGCCAGCGGGACGCAGGCGTAATCAGCAAATATGGGCCGCGCGCAGCCGGAATCAGCTTTCCTTCTGACCCGTAAACGTTGATCAACTGCTGTTGATTCACCTTCAGGTCAAAATTTTCCTGGACCACGCCGGCAGGAAACGTAACAAAAGCCGCTTTATCGCTGTGCTCAGGATCAACCCCTACCAGGCGGTTCGAGGTAAGAAAAGTAAACTTTGCCGACGTGAATTTTCGAATGGCCCCGTTTGTCCCGATCTCCTGGTGCGTTTGCAGGTCATACGCCACCGTGGATGAGTTAGAGCCCAAAATAAAATAATGGGCATCTGGTGAGAAACCCAGGCTGAAGTACATAAAGACGTACCGGGGAAAAAAACGCAACGGCGAATTGGCAAGATCGTATATGTCAGGCCCCTGGGGCGGGTTCACTTTTTTAGAAAAGAAAACCGTGTTGCTGGGCACATCAATCAACTCCAGCAGGAAATCATCTTTGCTGCGGTCGTTTTTCAGGCAGGCCAGCACATCGCCGGTACTGGAGAGGCTGGTGCGGAAGCATTGGCCCGCAACCGTTACCTCCTGAATGGACGTACGCTGTTTGGTTGCGATGTCCCATTTTTGCACGCGCATTTCCATGTCATAAAAAACCACCGAGCGCGAATCCGGCGTGAATTGGACCGTCTGGTCCATCAGTCCGTTGGATTGCGGCGAAGCCACGCCGGTTTCCACCTGGATTGACTGCGCATTTTCCGCGTCAAAGCTGAAGAGATTAGCCAGCGGCTCGCGGCTCAATACAAACACCGTGCTTTCATCCTGAGCCAGCAGATACTTGCCATCCGGACTGAATTGCAAATAATTCAGGCTGCCGCGCAGAGGCGGATCAAGCACCATTTTTTTCACGATCCCGCTGACCTGCTCTTGCGGCCTGACTCTGTTGGCCGCAATCACCTTTGTCTGCCAGGCCAAAAACTGTTCGTGCGAAAGTTGCGGTTGCGGCACAGCCACGCATCCCTGCGGAAGCGGCGTTGCTTTGTTGATTATTAAGCGAAAGCGCTTTGCCTCAGGCGTGGTCACGCCAAACATGTCAGTAAAGAAATTCCCTTTTTTGTTCTGGTTCTCGGTCAGGCGATCAAAAAACTCAGCCAGCCGCGCCGGCTGGTATCCGGCGCGCATCATCGTGTATAAGCCAATGCGGTCGGCTATTTGCTGTTCATATTCCTCGCGATCAAGATCGAAGGAAAGATGTTTCTTGCGCCAGCTATCTTCAAACATGTTCCATTTGTCAAAAATGTCATTCCGGTCGCCTACTTCTTTTATGCCGAATTTCTGCCGGAAGATTCGTGTCAGGTCAATGGCTCTTTGATGGGTATAAATATGCCCGATCTCATGCCCCAACAGGCCTGCAAGCTCGTCTTCATTTTTCAGGAAGGCAACAAGCTGGCGCGCCACATAGATTTTTGATCCGCCCACTGAAAACGCATTATTTTCCGGGTAATCGACGATATAAAAACTATATTTCCGGTCGGTGGGCGGTAGTTGCGCCAGCAGGCGCTCGCCTAGCGCCTTTAGATATCCATCCGGATCTTCCAGCTTGTTGTAGCTCTTGACTACTTCATCGTCCAGAATGTCACCCAGCCATGCCTCCTGCTGTGCGCTGAACATATTTTTTTCTTTGTCAATTTTGAATGCAGGCGGAGCACACGGATTCTCAGCCTGTTGGCTGAATGAGAGGATGGGAACGGCCAACACCTGTAAAAGTACAAAACAGACAAAGCGTCGCATAGTAGATTTCTTTACTTGTGAGATGGGTACCTGGTGAGACGAAGTGTAACATTCGCTACAAAATGATCGCAGTAAAGAGCAGTAAAGAATCATTAAACTAACTATTTAAATCAGTAAAATCAACTTGAATCACCTATTCCGGCCACATCGCCAGCGCCGTTTTGCTCAGTATCTGTTCTTTTACTGCGTCAGATAACGCCAGTTCTTTGAACTGATCGAGATTTTGCTTGATGTCTGGAATTCCCGGGCTTGGCCAGTCTGTCCCAAACAGCGTCTTGTGTGCGATCTCTTCCAGCCGGGGAAAATACTTGAGCAAAATTTTCGGCGGAATCCCGCTGATATCCAGATACATGTTCTTATGCCGACGCAGCAGGAAGAATGCCGTCTGCATCCAAATGGGCCGGCCACCATGAGCCATAAGTATCTTCAACTTGGGGAAATCCACGGCTACGTCGTCCAGAAAAATGGGATCGCCATATTTGTTGCGCGCCGCCGGAAAGATAGATGTCCCAGTGTGGATCATCACCGGAATTCCGTTGGCCTCCGCCATGCGATAAACAATCTCCAACTCTTTCACGCCATTTAGATAGTCGTTCGCATACAACAGTTGGTGTGGCGGATGGATCTTAATAAGCCGTATGCCCAGACGAACCAGCTTGTCCATCTCTGCTTGCACGTCAAGCGTATGCCGCGGATGCACGCTGCCACAGGAAATCAGGCGCTTGGGGTCGGCCTTACAATAGTCCGCCACCCACTGGTTCACCTCATGCGTAAAGCCCATGGTCTCCGGCGCCACATAATTGATGAGCACCGCCCGCTCCACGCCAATGGAATCCAGATACTTCAGAAGCGCCTTCGGCGACCGGCAATACTCCAGAATGTCGTCATAGTGGCCGCGCGCTTTTTTCATCACCTCAAGCGGGCCAGCCTTGAACATTTCAGCGGGTTGGATATGGATGTGGCAGTCAGTGATCATGATTCAGCCATTAGTACTTAGTAATGAGTATTTAGCCAAACTCCACAGCGCGTGCGCCATTCATGCAAAAGCTAAATACTAATTACTAGAAGCCATCTCATAAATAGGTAAAACTTACATCGCGCTTTGCCGAACCCGCGAATTTGGCGAACTTTGAAAAGTCGAAACCAGGATCGGGGTATTTATGAGATGGCTTCTAGAAACAAACCTTACAGAGAGAGGATTGAAATGGACGAGCAAAATATTCGGCAGACGAACATGATCCGGGCAAATGTTGATTGGACAGACATTCGGGAGCGGGAGATCAAGCCTCGGCAG
>DASZMF010000243.1:0-1960 GCA_035552035.1 Candidatus Angelobacter sp. | reverse complement strand
TCGCTCAGGATGACACGCTGACACTGGAGCAGTTTCTGGAACTGCTGGCGGAGACGGTGCATCGCACGTTGAAGATTATTCGTGTGCCGCGAGAAAAGCTGGAGCAGGAAGGGCTTTTGCCAGAATGCTCACCGTTCAGCGGCCAGTGGATGTCGTCGATTGAAAGTGCGCGGAGCAAAGCAGAGCTGGGCATGCAGTACACTCCAATGTCGGGCTATGTGAAAAAGCTGGTGAGCTACTATCAGGCGATTCCCACTAAGAAAATTGAAGGCTACGCGCAGCGGGAAAAAGAACTCAAACTGGCGCAAGAGAGATAGCGTGGCTCTTGGCCTTTAGCTTTTGGCTTGAACTGCTCGTACCTCTGTCCGCGCTGTAAATAAGTTTGTAGCTTTTTTCCAAATAGGTTCGCTTTTCCATTTCTGCTGAATGATCGCTCCCGCTTACAGAACTTAACTGATTTTCTGCGACATTTCTTTACCCGCCGTGTTTCTACCCATTAACGAAATGCGTTGAACGTTAAATGCCAGGAGCGGAGAAGGTTTTAACGGGAGGATTTATGAAGTACATGCGAGCGATGTTGCTAGGAGCTGCGTTAATCACCGGGGCCACCACTTTTGCAGCAGCGCAGGCTGTAGTGCAGGTACAGTGGGGATCGGATTACAACAATGATTACAACCGGCAGGCGTTTAATGATGGATTCAGCCGGGGGCAGTGGGATGCTCGCCATGGTCGCCGTTTTGATCCGGGCAACAATAGCTGGCGAGGGGACGATCGCCGGGCTTTCCGCGCAGGATATGACCGCGGCTTTCATGAAACAGGCGGAGGATATCGCGAAGGGCCGGCAGTTTTTGGCGGAGGCGGCAGTTACGGTATGAATTCAGCGCGCCAGCTTGGGTATCAGGATGGAATCAGTGATGGCGCGCTGGACCGGCGCACTGGTCACAGTTATCGTCCAACGAAGGGCGATAATTTTAAGCATGCGGACCGTGGGTATATTCCGAATTACGGCAACAAGAACTATTACAAAGATACGTACCGGGACGCCTACCAGAGCGGGTATTCACAGGGCTACAACAGCGGAGTCTATGAACGCCGCTAATGAAGGCGCTAGAATAAAAGAGGCCATGCGGCAACGCATGGCCTCTTTGTTTGTGTAAATTCTGTGCTGCAAAAAAAGAGACGCGGTTTGTCATCGCGTCTCTTTAGAATTTCAGCAGTTGGTGATCGTGCTTACCACACCTGGCAGCGATCAGCCGGCGGACGAACCATGGCTGAATCGTCTTTGCAGCTAAACGCCTGCTTGAACTCCGGCAGGTTGGAGAGCGGTCCGATCACACGATATTTGCCGATGGGATGTGGATCACCCTGGACCATGGTACGCTGCGTCTCCGGACGAATCGCGTCGCCACGCCACTGTCCCCAGGCAATAAAAAATTGCTGCTCGGGCGTGTAGCCGTCAATGGTTGGTTCCGGATGTTTCTGTGCCGCTTTCTCAAAGGCAAGATAAGCAATCTTTGCGCCGGCAAAATCGCCGATGCTTTCACCGAGAACAAGTTTGCCGTTGTGATGAATGCCGGGCTCGATAAAGTATCCATCGAACTGGCGGACAACGCAGGAAGTGCGTTCATGGAAATGAGAGAGATCGTCGGCTGTCCACCAATTGTTCAGGCGGCCCTGGGCGTCATACTGCGCGCCTTGATCGTCAAAGCCGTGGCTGATCTCATGGCCAATTACAACGCCGATGCCGCCGTAGTTGATTGCGTCTGCGTTGTCCACGCTGAATGATGGCTGCTGCAATATCCCCGCCGGGAACACAATTTCGTTGAGAAGGGGATTGTAGTAAGCGTTGGATGTAGGTGGCGTCATGCCCCAGCGTCCGCGGTCAACGGGTTTGCCAATCAGTGAATGGTCTTCATCAACATTCCACTTGATGGCGGCGAAATTATTGTCCCAGTACGAG
>DASZMF010000242.1:0-10696 GCA_035552035.1 Candidatus Angelobacter sp. | reverse complement strand
GCACTTTGACTTTTGTTTGCAACAAAAGTGATATGCCGGGTGGGGCTCTGGCTGAAGGACGTAGGCAGAGGGTCGTAAAAAGAGATTGCCAGAATCGCCGAAATTGCCAAAATTGGCGATTGAAAACGAATTTACTTCGTCGGATGATCCGATGGCGAATCAAGAGCAATACATTTCAATCTATGGGACCTTTCGCTGCGATTGGCTTCTAATCAACTTGTCTGAAAGTGCCACGCTGGCGGCAAGACGCTTGCCGCAGACTTAAGACAATTGCAGTTGCGATCCATATTGCGTAAGCTCCGGCCAGGCGTCACATCGAAGGGACACTTGGCCGGGGTACTTTGAGGGGCGAGTGATACGATGGAAGACATTTTGGAGCGGGGCTTTCAACTCGCTTACTTCATCTTCCCCAGCCGTCCGCAGGCGGTGCTGATTCTCAGCGGCGCCATGAACAAACTCAAAACGCAACATGGGCGCGAAAGCCGCCGCACTTACTGGCGCGATAAATATCTAAAAAGAGGCATTACCAGAATCACCCGCGAAGAAAGCGACATGCTGCAATGGCTCATCTTTTATGAGTCAGACCATTTTGAAAAGGAACAGGAAGCAGCCCACCGGGCAACGCTCAAAGACATGGCTGTCCGCTACATCAAGAGCCTGGTGCGGATGACCAGCGCCATGTCGTCCTTCCACGTGAACATTGGCCTGAACCGTCTTCTGCATAATTACAGCACTGCGGAAACCCAGCGGGTGTATGAGTCCATTACTGACCGCTATCCTGGCGCTGATGAATACCGGCGCGCCAAAAGCGTTTTGATGAACAAACTGGAAGAGCGCTTTGACGGCATGCTGAAGACCAGCCGGACCCAGCATGGTGAAATGCGATTTGTATCAGCGGACGATCAGGAACAATGGGCGGATATGATTGATCTTTGCCTGAAAGAGTTCACGCCGTGGAGCACGCTGAATGCATGCCCGGTTGTGAACAATGCTGGCGGCGCAGAACTGAAGCTGCCTTCAAGTCTATCCGGCAACGGCGCAGACCAGAACCTGATTGAGACCAGCCGCTGCCATGCTTTTATTGATCCACTCTGTTTTGGACGGCTCGTCCGGGCCCTTGCCATTGAACCACCCAGCCAGCGACTCGATCTGCCAAGGTTTTTTATGGACAATCCTGATAACTCGAACAACTCCGCCCCGCAAACGCCAAAACTTTCCACCGAAGAACGCAAAGCCATTGCAGATTTTGCCGCAACGGAAGCCGAGCGCCGCCAGAAAATCACGCCTACAAATCTGGCGATTGTGGTGGACGGCCAGGAGTGCGCACGGCTGGATGCAAAGGGCGCAACCAGCAGGCAGCTTGCTATCCGCGAGGGCGCTGAGTTGATTGAGATATGGACTGAAGAAGCCGGAGCGCCGCTCCTGCTGGCGACACACAAGATCGCTTATACAGAGACGTCAGGAATTGCACCAGCTAACTTTTCATTTCAATTCAAAAACGCAGCAGCACTGCTATTGCAAATTTCAACGCAGACTTCGAGTACGGGCAGACCAGAAGATAGTCCGCGAAGCGCTAGCCTTTCCGTAACGTATCGTCCGGGCCAGGCCAGCACACAAGCGTCTCCGCGATGGTTAAGCTTTGCGCCCAGATTCACTCTTGCCTCAGCAGCGCTCATTGCTCTGGGATGGTTCGTGAGCACGCATGCTCATCGGCAAACGACTGCAACCGCGCCAGCTTCACCTGGTTATGCAGAAGCTGAAAAAACTTCTCTTCTGCCGGTCCCAGCACCGACACCGGCGCCGGCACAGATTGCGCAAGCCAACGAGCTGCCTGTCACATATCGGCTGATGCCAGACGAGCTTGCGACACGCGGCAATGGAGCCGCAGAGACGCCTTCAGTTACAGTCCCAGCGCATCCCGGTGAAATCCGGCTGGAACTTCCAATTGCCGCCGCAGATGCAGCGCGGTCTTTCCACGGCACCCTGAAAACTTTTTTGCAGGACAAAGAAATTCTGGCGGTAAACCAGCTCAAGGCACAGAAGGACGCTTCTGGCGTAACGATTGTGACTTTTTCAGTGCCATCCACCGCCCTGAAAGCCAATATGGACTATACAGTGGACTTAGAGAGGCACAACGCTAGCGTGATGGTGGAAAAATTCGCCACCTACACCTTCCATACAGTGAAGAGCACAAAGTAGGTCCGCCATGCGATAGGACATTTGTCATCCTTTGCATTTGTAAACAACACATTACTCAATCTAAGAATTTTTTAAGAATTTATTACATTACTGCAATCAAGGTTTGGGCTACTCTACTCTGAAAGTGCCACGCTGCTATTTGAGCGTCTGGGTTAGATTTCATAAGAAGTTTCTAGGCAAGAGGACGCTGGGCAGAGCGTTCTCTATCGGGAGAAGGGGCGAACCATATGATTAGCGGGATCAGAACCATTAATGCAGCGGAGTGTGCAGACCGGGCGGGCAAGCATGCTTTTGGGCTGAATGAAGACAAGGCCGTTACGGCGTTGCGTAAACTTGCTGACGATATTGAAGCCGGCAACGTAGTTCTACACAGCGTGAGCACCACATCCCACGCTACGCATGAAGAATTTACGATTCGCGAAGTAGTGATTGAAGTTCTGGAAGAATATCCAACCGGAGGCGGCCCACGCATTATCAAAGACTAAATTTTGAAGGACTTAACTCTCGCTTCCACTCCGGGAAGTTTTCATGGCAGATTGCTGAAAGAGTTCACGCACCCAATGGGCCAGCGCTCATTGGGTGTCATTTTATTGTTCATTCATTGGGCCGGTAAAGAACAGGTCTACTTCAGCCAGGTCTTTAGTCTTTTTATAGGGCGGCAGGCTATCGATAAAAATTCTTCCATAGCGCTGCTTGATAAGACGATTATCCAGCAGCGCGAGCACGCCGCGATCTTTTACTGAACGAATCAAACGCCCGAAGCCCTGCTTGAGCGCGATGACTGCTGCCGGAACCTGGTATTCAGAGAAAGCGTTTCCGCCGGCGGAGTCAATAGCGCGGATGCGTGCGGCCACCACTGGATCATTGGGCACGGCAAACGGCAGGCGGTCAATAATCACGCAGCTGAGCTGTTCGCCCTGCACGTCAACGCCTTGCCAGAATGAAGATGTAGCAAACAGGACCGCATTCGGCGTGAGGCGGAATTCTTCCAGCAGCGCGTTCTTCGGCGCGGAGCCTTGCAGCAGCATGGGGAACGGCAGCTCGCCGAGCAGGCGATCATGGATGTCATTCATCTGCGCGTAGCTGGTGAAGAGACAGAACGCGCGACCCTGCGTGATATCCAGCAGGCGGCGGATTTTTTCTGCGGCAAAGCGGCCGAACTCTGGTGAACGCGGCTCAGGGATTTCCGGCGGCACATAGAGGATCGCCTGCTTGGCATAGTCAAAGTGCGAGGCCACAATCATTTCGCGGGCGTGGTCCAGGCCAATGCGCTGGCGGACATAATCAAAGTTGCCGCGATCCGGCGCACCGGCAACGGCCAGCGTGGCGGAGGTCAGCACAGCGGTCTCAAGATTTTCAAACAGAGTGCGCTTGAGCAGCTGCGAAACATCAATGGGCGTGGCTTGCAACACAATGTGCGTCTGGCCACCGCGCGTGCGGCGAGCTTCGCCGCGATACTCGATCCAGAACACCGTGTTCTTGTCAGTGGATTCCATGATGAACGCAAGTTGCGTCTGCAATTCCTGCGTTCGACGGGAAAAAGCAAAGACCTCTTCCGGCTTTTGCGGCAACAGCTCAAGTTCAGCCAGGACGCGCGCCAGCGACTGCATGATGGCGTCATAATCGTCGCTGTTTTTCTCCAGAAATCTGTCGCGATTGGTAAATGCTGACCGGCCATCCCCTTGCGGCAACAGGCCAAAGAAAAATCTTGAGCGTTCGCGCATCTTTGCCAGGGCTGTAATCACGCCCGGAGAAATAGATTTCTTCTGCTGCAAGGTCACTTCAATATCGCGCGCCAGTTCTTCAAAACGAAGATTGCTTACGCTCACGCCAAAATAACTTCCGGCCACGTCTTCCAGTTCGTGGGCTTCATCAAAGATCACGGCTGAGTATTCCGGCAGGACGCCAGCATCGGGCCCCCCAGATTGCCGCAGTGACAGATCGGCAAAGAAGAGATGATGATTCACGATGACAATGTCGCTCTCCACGGCGCGGCGGTGCATCTCCGTGATAAAGCAGCGGTCCCACTGCGGACACTTCTGCCCGGTGCAGCGCTCGCTGCGCGCGTCAAGTTTTTGCCAGAGCTGCGTATTTTCCGGCAGACCCTTCAGTTCCGCGCGATCGCCACTTTCCGTCGTGGCTTCCCATTCGGCGATCTGGCGATACTGGTCAATCTCCTGCAGTCCGCTCAAAACCGGCTGGTTGGTGAGGTCATACAGTTTTTGGCGACAGAGATAGTTGTTACGGCCTTTCATGTAACAGACACGCAGCTTGCCCAGGTGCTGCTCAAGGAATGGTATATCCTTGAAGTAGAGCTGTTCCTGCAGGTTCTTGGTGCCGGTGGAGATAATCACGCGTTTGCCGCTGCGGATCACCGGCAGCAGATAAGCCAGGGTCTTGCCCGTTCCCGTTCCTGCTTCCACGATCAGGTGCCGGCGCTCGGTCAGAGCTTTTTCGACGGCTTCCGCCATCTGCAACTGGCCGCGACGAAATTCATAGTTCGGATGCGCCTGGCTAAGCATGCCTCCGGGCGCGAAGAACTGGTGAAGCGTGGGCAGCGCGGACGAGCCCATAGTGTCGGGATGGGAGAAGGAAGCCATGGCAAGCGTGGTTTAATGATAGCTGGGAAGAGCAACTGGCAGCCAGCAAATCAGCGCGTCTGGCGGCTGAATTTTTTAGCGGCACATTTTTAGCGCGGCATAAGCGCTGGTATTGAGTTGATTGGAAGGAATTTTCTGAAATCTAAAACTGTAAAGCCTAGAATCGACTCGTCGCACGCCCCTTTGCTCGCCATTGTGGGCCGGCCCAACGTGGGCAAATCCACGCTCTTCAACCGGCTGGTGGGATCGCGGCGCGCCATTGTGGGCGACGAGCCCGGCATCACGCGTGACCGTCTTTACGGCGAGACCAGATGGAATGGCCGCAGCCTGCGCATTGTGGATACAGGCGGAATCGTCCCTGACGACAAGGATTTTATTCCGGGAGAGATTTTTCGCCAGGCAAAATTCGCGCTGGAAGAAGCCGGAGCCATTGTTCTGGTGGTGGATGTCCGCACAGCACTGGCTTCTCCTGATATCGAGCTGGCCCGGCTGTTGCGCCGCCTGGGCAAGCCGCTCTTCTTGGCAGTGAACAAAGTTGATTCACCCAAGCAGGAAGCTGAGGCCCAGAATTTCCGCACTCTGGGTATTGAGAATGTTTATCCGGTTTCAGCCGAACACGGAACCGGCACAGCAGAATTGCTGGAAGCTGTACTAGAGGCGATTCCAGTATCAACCAAAGAGGCTGCAGGCACAGCGACGGAAGCCGCAGCAGACGAAGCAGCGCGCATTGCCGAAGAAAACGAAACTGAAGAGCAGGCCGCTGCGCGCAAAGAAAGACCTAAGCGCGAAACGCGCGTGGCCATCATTGGACATCCGAATGTGGGCAAGTCAACGCTCCTGAATATATTGACTGGAACCTCGCGGGCCATTGTCTCTCCGGTGGCAGGCACCACCCGCGACGCCGTGGACGAGTTCATTGAAAAAGATGGCTTCACCTACCGCTTTATTGATACCGCAGGAATTCGCCGCAAGGGCAAAACGCATTTAATGGCGGAAAAACTTTCTGTGGTGATGGCGCGCAAACATCTTGAAGCCGCAGACGTCGCGCTGCTGGTGATTGACGCGGCAGAGGGCGTGACCGCACTGGACGCCACCATCGGCGGCTACGCGCATGAAAGCGGCCGGTCAGTGATTATCATCATCAACAAGTGGGACCTGATTGGCCCGGCGCGGAAAGACGGCAAGCCGCCGGCTGATCCGTATCTGTATGAGAAGCAAACGCGCCGCGCGCTGAAGTTTCTGGACTACGCGCCCATGCTTTTTGTCTCGGCTTCCGGGGGCAAGAATATTGACAAGATTTTCCGCGCGCTGGAGCTGGTATCTTCCGAAAGGCAGAAGCGCATTGGCACGTCGCAGATGAACAAATTTCTGGAGTCGGTGGACTTTGACCGCGCTTCGGTTCCCCATCGCCAGCTGGTAAAGATTTTTTATATGACGCAGGCGCACGCGTCGCCGCCCACGTTCATCCTTTTTACTGACAAAGACGTGAAGCTGCATTTTTCGTACGAACGGTTTTTGCAGAACCAGATTCGCCAGAAGTTTGGCTTTGTGGGCACACCTATATGGATCAAGAACCGTCCACGCACCAAGGTGGAGCTGGCGCCGAAAAAATCAACCAAAAAGTCCAAGCACCAACGCTAAAGCGCGGGCCGCACTCCGGGCATCATCGGTTGCGGCGCGGGCGGAATGGGCTGCGGCCACAACAGAGCGGCTAGCTTAGGGTAGCGTCCGCCAAAAAAGTAGAACGCATACGAGGCAAAAAAGACCGAGACTGGCGCCGCTAAGAGCAGCAACACGAAAAAAACACCAGCCAGAATCAGCAAGACAGCGATGCCACAGAGAATGCCTCCGCCCACCACGCTGCCAGCCTTGATGATGAAGACGCCAATGCCGATCAAGATTCCCGCAGGAATTCCAACGATTATCAGCGAGGGAATCAGGGCGATCACAAAAGCTATACTCATGGCGATCCCAGCCAGAAAAGCAGAGACCAGCTTCATGACCATGTAAATGGCCCATGCGCCCGGCTCAGAAGACACGACCCGCCAGACGGCAGACCATGCGTCACCAAGCGTGAAGTCATCGAGCGCCAGCACAGGCAGCACGAAATCTTTCACCAAGGTGGAGACCACGGCAAAGCATATGCTCACGACGAGCAAACTCAGTCCAATAGGCGCGAAAACCGCAAGGAGCTCAGGCACGGAATTGTCGCGGCTAAAAACGCCAGCCTTATAAGCATGCAGCAGTGGCACACCCACAACCATGAACAGCGCGCCCCAATACGTGAGCCGGTAGGCCAGCCAGAATCCGAAATAGCGGTTGGCCTGGGAACCGTACTTGTTCCATCCTTTGCGGATCTCAGGCTGCCCGTTCACTACAGCATCAAACAGAATAAAACGGAACCGGCAAAACAAATATTGGAAGACCAGTGCCAGCACGACGATCGCGACAAACGCGATCACAAAAATATGTATGTAGTCTGCCAGATGGACTGAGCGCAATGCGCGGGCAATATCCGCGACCGGCGAAGCCTGGCCGCTGGGGAGACGTGAATTTAGATTTTGCAGATTTAAATTGCTTCCACCGCCACCGCCGGCGGTCACCAGACCGCCGCCAAGAAGACCAATGAGCCCAAATCTCAGCCATATGGCCACGCGGAAACGCTGAAACAGAAGTGTGCCAACCCGTGCAAAGGCGGGACTAAAAGCGTCAATCGCGGATAGACGATTCATATAAGGATGCCGGAACATTGGGCCCGGCGCTAATCTCCTGAGTCCAGAATGCTAGCTTTTCCAGCGCATTTTCACAAACCATTTTATGGCGCAGCTTTTTGTCGCGAACTTTGCGGCGCTCTTCTTCACTCAAATGCGGCAGCAGATCAAACGTGATATTGGCCGGCTGAAAATGCTTTACCTCAGCATGGCATATGTAATGCACCAGCGAACCCAGCGCGGTTTCCCGCGGCGGCGGCACCGCCGGCAGCCCCTGCGCCATGCGCGACACATTGATCCCCGCCAGCATGCCCATGGCAATGGATTCCGTGTAGCCTTCCACGCCGGAAATCTGCCCTGCAAAGAATACGTTGGCATGCTGCTGCAAGTTCAATAATTCTGTAAGTAGCGTTGGGGCATTGATATACGTGTTGCGATGAATCTGGCCATAACGCAGGAATTTCGCATTTTCCAGGCCGGGAATCAGCCGGAGCACGCGTGCCTGATCGCCATATTTCAGGTGATTTTGAAAGCCGACAAGGTTGTAAGAGTCGGCGCGAAGGTTTTCTTGCCGCAGTTGCACCACGGCGTAGGGCCATCGGCCGGTGCGCGGATCGTCCAGCCCAACGGGTTTCATGGGGCCAAAACGCAAAGTGTCACGGCCGCGGCGGCCTATTTCTTCAATGGGCAGACAGCCTTCAAAATAATTCAGCTTCTCCCAGTCGTGACTCTCAACCGACTCGGCGGCCACCAGCGCGTCATAAAAACGGTCATACTCTTCTTTGGTGAACGGGCAGTTGATGTAATCTGCCGTGCCCTTGTTGTAGCGCGCCGCCATGTAGACCTTGTTCATGTCGATGGAGTCGGCTTCAACAATGGGACTGATGGAGTCATAAAAGAAAAGATGATTGCTGCCGCTCAGGCGGCCAATCTCCAGCGAGAGCGCGTCTGAAGTCAGCGGGCCGGTGGCGATCACCGTGAGGCCGTCATTTTCTGTGATCTGCGTAAATTCCTGGCGGATGACTTTGATATTGGGCTCGGCGGAGATTACTTCTGTGACTTTGGCTGCAAAGTTTTCTCTATCGACGGCCAGCGCGTGGCCGGCAGGCACGCTGGTTTCCTGGGCTATTTTGAGTAGCAGCGAGCCGACGCGCCGCATCTCTTCCTTGAGCAGCCAGGGTGCGGTGTTTTCACTTTCCGACTTGAGGGAATTGGAGCAGACGAGCTCGGCGAACTTGTCTGTCTCATGCGCGGGCGTGGATTTTACCGGACGCATTTCATAGAGCTCAACTTCGTGCCCGCGACGCGCGCACTGCCACGCGGCTTCGCATCCAGCAAGGCCTGCGCCGATGATTTTGATTTTGGTGGTCACTGCTTTGGGCCGCCTTTGGGCTCGGGAGCTTGTGCTGCGGAGCTGTCTGCCAGCTTCGACAACGCGGGTTCCATGAGGCGCATGGTTTCCCATTCGTCCATGATGTGCGCGCCCAGCGTGTCGTAAAACTTGAGCGCTGGCTCGTTCCACTCCAACACCTGCCAGCGCATGCCATAACAATTTTCAGCCACGGCGATCTGCGCCAGCTTCTGCAAAAGCGCTTTGCCAATGCCTTTGCCGCGCATCTCTGGCAGAACGAAGAGATCTTCCAGATAGAGTCCGGGCTTTCCCAGCCAGGTTGAGTAGTTGTAAAAGAAAAACGCGAAACCAGCCGGCGTGCTATTCCATTCGGCGATCAGGCAGCGATATTTTGGTTCAGCGCCAAAGCCGTCGCGGATGATGTCTGCTTCTGTGGCGACCACTGCGTCTGGCTCGCGCTCATATTCAGCCAGCCGGCGAATGAACTCCAGGATCAAAGACGCGTCAGCAGCGGTGGCGGGGCGGATGGAAAGCATGGTCTTTAGAAGTTACCGCAAAGGACGGGACAGAAGCAAAACCTTGAAACACACAGGAACAGAGGTAGCAGAGGAATAAATAAAGATCGGGTGATCGGATGATCTGGTGATCAGAAAATCCTGCATGGATTCACGAGCCGCCAGCTGACAACATCATCCCAAAGCCTCTGCTTCCTCAGTTCCTCTGCGTTTTCAAAGGTTTTGTATCTATTTTGTATCTATGCAGAAGCCTGGAACTGAGCGAGCGCTCCGTCTTCGGCTTCATAGTATTGAGAGATGGACTGTGCCGGAGGGTTGGCGCGTTCCCAGTCGATGGTACGGCGGATGGATTCTTCACGCGACAAGAGTTCGCGATAGCCAAGTTCCTTGCGGATGCGCTCTGAAGACGCCACCATATGCTGCGCGGTGTTGCCCGGCCAATGCAGATGCTTGGGCGCTTGCTCGTGCGGCAGCACTGTGAATTGGCCATTCCAGCCGGTGGCTGCGGCAATTTTTCTGGCCCAATCTAACTCGCTGAAAGGTTCTTCTTCGCAGACGTTATAAATGCGGCCTGAGGATTGCGACGAGGTTGCAGCCAGGGCGACTGCAGCGGCTACATCTTCCACATAACCGCGCGGCGTGCGCACGGGCGCGACGTCGTCTGCAAATAGGATGTGCTTTCTGCCGTCGTCCACGCGCTTGAGCATGGGATAGAAGCGGTGCAGCGGATCGCCAGGGCCATAGATCATTGGCAGGCGCAGGACTGTGCCGGGCAGTTTGGGATCGCTCAAGACCGCCTGTTCCACAGGAATCTTGTCGTACTCATCGTCCACCCAGGGATAGAAAGTGCGCATCATTTTCAGCACCTCGGGCGAGTACACATTATGGGTGGTCCGCAGAGCCGAGTCCTCCGTCAGCGGAAGCTCTTGTAATCCACCGGATTCAAATCCGTAGAAAATGCCCATGGCGCGATAGACATCAATACTACTGAGCGCAACAATGCGGCCGGCAATGCCGCGGAATGTATCCATGAGTTGGATCGCCTGACGGCCCGAACTGAGAACGAAGTCTACGACAACATCAAATTTGGCGCTGCGGAATTCAGGCTGATGGTCTTGCAGGAATTGTCGGTTGCCCAGAATTTCCTGTGCGCCAGCGGGCAGTTTTGTATTGCCGCGATGAAAGACGGTGACGCGGTGTCCGCTTTGCTGAAGCTGTTCAACCGCAAAGCGTCCGATGAAACCTGTGCCGCCGATGAAAAGAATCTTCATAAGTCACAGGGGCTAAAGCCCAAGTCTATTTTACTTTCTTGCGCAGGCA
>DASZMF010000241.1:0-8114 GCA_035552035.1 Candidatus Angelobacter sp. | reverse complement strand
AAAACTCGGCCAGAAAATGGGCCTATGGAATCACGGGTTTGATTTCGCACGCTTCGCCGGTCAGCTTTTCCAGGGCATTGATTTCAACGACAAGACAATGCTCGAGATCGGCTGCGGCAAAGGCGTGCTCTGCCTGTGGGCAGGTCTGCATGGCGCGAAAGAAGTTGTTGGCCTTGAGCCAATGGCGGAAGGCTGCTATGACTCCAGCGAATGCTTCCAGGCATTCCGATCCATGGCCAACGAGCTTGAGCTGCCGCAGGCCAGGATTCTTCCTGTGACAGTGCAGGCGTTTGATACTCCTAAAAATCATTTTGATGTTGTGCTCTCGGTGGCTTCCATCAATCACCTGGACGAAAAGAGCTGCGTTCTTCTTGGCGAGTCTGAGGCAGCCGTTCGTGAATACAAAGAAATCTTCCGCAACATTGCCTCCATGATGAAGCCGGGCGGCAAGCTGATTATTATTGACGCGGCGCGGCACAATGTTTTCGGCGATCTTGGCATGAAGAATCCCATGTCACCGAATATTGAATGGTTCAAACACCAGCAGCCGGAATACTGGGCAGACCTGCTAAGCCAGTGCGGCTTCAGCAATCCTGATATCAAGTGGAGCGCGGGCAAACTGCTGCGCTACGGCGGAATTTTTTCGATCCCAAAAGCGCTTTCCTACTTCGGACAAAGCGTATTTCGTCTGGAATTGACCCGCTCCTAAAATCGTTTACAAGCGATTTCACAGCGCAGTGTGCAATAGAATGCACACTGCGCATTTATTTACTTCAGTAAAAACACCGATCTCGAAATTACACCATCGATTCGTTAACTGCCGGAAGAATTTACACTTTTGATTCCCTGCACTTCTTTGCAATCTCACAAAACCCTCATTTTTGCTGGCTAAGGTTCTCTGGCCACATTCTTGCATTGCTCACAGACAACTAAACACAACTGCATAGATCTTCTTCCGGGACTTTGGTTTTTCTGGCCACGCATTAGCACGAAAACTAAAAAGCATTTTTGCGTCATTGCACTTCTTGAGAATTAGGACAGTGGACCATCACTTCACTAGTGCATGGTCGAACGATACACACGCAAGCACTTATCTCTTGAGGCTTGAATGTCGAAGTGATGAAGTGAAGGAACAAAATCAGGGCCGCACGAGAGTCGGCCGCTGAGAGTCCCCCGAATGAGGAGTAAACGGTGCGCAGCAGAATAAATTCAACATTGCAAACCGGTCTTTTTCTTTTACTAGTTGCCGCCGCTTTGACCGTGATTGGTTGCGGTGGTAACAAGAGCACAGCCAGCAGCAGCTCTGCGAACCCAACACCTACACCAACCACATCCGCTTCATCGGGCACACTTACGGCAACTCCAAGCAGTCTTGGTTTTGGATCACAAGTTCTGAACACGCCGGCAACGCAGACAGTGAAAATCACAAACACCGGAGGCTCTGCTGTCACCATTACCCAGGGCACTGTCTCTGGTACTGGATTCAGCCTCGGCATCACCACGCCTCTGACGCTGAACGCGGCGCAGAGCGTGAATGTTCCGGTGGTATTTACTCCCGGTACATCGGGAACAACCAGCGGAAGCCTGGTGCTGACAAGCAATGGCATAACGGTACTCTCCGTGCCTCTCTCTGGTACGGGCCTGGCTGCTCTGGCTCACTCGGTGGATATTACGTGGGCTGCCAGCACTTCAACGCCATTGCAGGGTTATAACGTGTATCGCAGCACCGTAACGGGCGGTCCGTATTCAAAGCTTTCTGCAACACTTTCACCCACCACGTTGTTGTTTACAGATACAACGCCGGTTTCTGGCAAAAAGTATTTTTACGTAGTCACTGCGCTCAATACCAGCGGCGCGGAAAGCGCGGCCTCGTCTGAAGTGGCCGTGACCATCCCGGTGCCCTAATGTTCATAGAAAACTTTTGTAAGTTTGCCAGATACCAAGTTGGAGTTCCCATGCTTAGATTTTTAAAAATCGGTTCGCTCCTGTCCCTGCTGTTGTCCACTGTACTCATGTGCGCACAATCGGCGCCGCCACGCATCTTTTTCTCTGATCTGGAAAGCGGTCCCAAAACAGGCGGCCAGAGCAGCAATGGTGTATGGGTCACCATCTGGGGCAAAGGCTTTGGAGCTACACAGGGAACCTCAACCGTAACGGTTGGCGGTGGCGCGGTTGCCACCTATCCCTTGTGGTCCGATGGAAAGATTATTTTTCAGCTAGGCGCAGGCGCAGCTACCGGCAGCGTCATTGTGAATGTTCCAGGCATTGGAACCAGTAACGGCTTGCCCTTCACCGTTCGAGCCGGCAATGTGTTTTTTGTAGCCACCACCGGCAATGACGCAAACACAGGCAGCTTTACCTCGCCGTGGAAAACAATTCTGCAAGCCAAGAACGCGATCGCCGCCGGCGATACGGCCTACATTGAAGACGGTGTCTCACAAACTTCAGAAGACAACTTCACCGCTTACATCAGCATGGACAACAATGGCGCCAGCAACTCCGGCACTGCCGCTGCACCGAAAGCTCTCATCGCTTATCCCGGCGCTACGGTGACAGTTGGCGTCGCGGGTGGATTGCACTACGGAATCCGCACTCCGAATATTGGCACACACGAAGATTACTGGGTGTTTTCGCAACTGCATATCCTTGGTGGAACACAGGCCATGGACGTGGGTGGCACCGGCTGGCGCATTATAGGAAATGAAATGCAGTGCCCCGGCGCAGACGATCAAGTGGGCTGTTTTGAAATGAGTGATGGAAACCAGGTGAAGTTTTACGGTAATGAAGTACATAACGCCGGCATCAATCCCACGTCATCCAAGTTTTATCACGCGGTTTATTTCAGTACTGACTCCAACCACATTGACGTGGGCTGGAACCATATCCACGATAACTTTACCTGCCGCGCACTTCAGTTCCACTCATCGCCGCTTTGCAGCCCCACATGCGGCGCAGGCGACACCACCGGCTTCAATCAATTCGATCTCCATGTGCATGACAACCTGATTCACGGCGACAACTGCAACGGAATTAATTTCGCCACTGTTGATCCCTCCAAAGGCGTGGTGGAAGCCTACAACAACGTTGTTTATCACGTTGGCCTCATGGATCCATTGCAGTTGGGAGCAAGCTTTTCCTGCATTTATCTTGCGAACATTACGAATAACGGCGCTGCCGGCGGTGGAACAGTCAATGTGTTTAATAACACGCTCTCTGACTGCGCGGCGAATAATTCGGCCAACGCCAGCGGATCGCGTGGAGCGTTCGGTGTAGCCAGCGGAGCATCCACAACGCTAATCCTGAATCTGCGCAACAACGTGGCTTACCAGAACGCAGGAGAAATTTATGTGGACGGCGTCACGTCGCAGATCACCGGCGACCACAATCTCTGGTTTGGTCTTAGCGCTGCCCCCGTGCAGACAACGAGCAATGTGACAACTAATCCGCTCTTTGTCAATCGCACCTTGAGCGATTTCCACCTCACATCAACCAGCCCAGCTAAAGATGCCGGACTGACTATTGTTCCAACCAATTCATTTGATCCCAATCCGGGACCAACCATCGACACGGATAAAGATGGCGTGCTGCGCGCACAGGGAACCGCCTATGACATGGGTGCTTATGAGTTTTTCGCCGGTACGGCAGCAGCCAGGCCGAATCCACCAGCGGATGTACAGGCTGTGGTCCACTAAACAGCAGCAGACTAGAAGTAATTCTTTACGCTGAGAAGCGCCTTGGCGCGGGCGACTCCGTAAGTGAGATAGAGCACGAACAGCGGAAAGAAATCGAGCCATTTCTTACTGGCGAACACCTGCCGCAATGAAAGCGCCGTTGGCGGCAGGCACAAGACAGCAGCGCTGATCACAGGAAAAAGCCAGGGGCCGTGCCATAGGCCGGCCCACACGGCTCCTGCCAATACTGCTACCAGAACCAAAAACGTATACGCTGCAAAGAACACTGCCTTACGATTGTGGGACCGGATCGGATCGCGCAGAAAAACTTTGATTACGTGCGTTCCGTGCCAGGCCTGTTTACGGAAAAAAACTTTCAGGCTCTGCGCTGTACCCAGATGCACCACGCCGATCTCTGGAAATGCGCGCACCTTCATTCCGGCGGCTCGTGCGCGCTCACACAATTCATAATCTTCGTTGGTCTGTATGGTTTCATCAAAACCACCCAGCTGCAGAAAGTCTTCACGACGCATAATCAGGTCGCCCGCTGGAATGTGTGAAACCTCTCCGGACTTCGGCGCTTCCTGATAGACGTGCCACGTTCTTCCTACCCATGTTGAATCTTCTGGCAGTAAATAATGCGCACCCAGTACGCCAGCGCCATCCGCGGGAGCCAGTGCAAGAATGCGATCAAGCCAGTCGCTGAGCGCCAAGCAGTCCGCATCCAGAAATGCGACGATGTCACCCAACGCAGCCCGCGCGCCTGTATTCCGCAACGCGGAAATCCGCACACCCTTGACCTGCAGGATCCTCACATTCATGCGGTTGTTAAATGATTTTGCGATCTCAAGAGTTTTATCGCGCGATCCATTATCGACCAGGATCACTTCAAAGCGTTCACGTGCAAAATCCAGTTTCGTCAGCGACTCCAGGCAACGGCCAATCATACGCTCTTCATTTAACGCAGGAATAATCACGGATATGCTGACCGTCTTTGTTTGCGTAGCCTGCGCGAGGTTTGGAGCCGGCATTGTTTGTTCCAGTGGACTCATGCTCGCCTCGCATCGATGTTTGAATGATTTTCGCTTGAAAGATTTTCCAGATTCTGCGGAGGCACGATAGCCAGCTCCGCTCCGCCTAAAACCTCGTCATAGAGCTGCCTATATTTCAGCGCCATCGCTTCAGAGGTATAGTTCCGGCTGACCCACTCATGGGCCTTTTCACCCATGCGCTGGCAGCGCTCAGGATTTGAAAGCAAGCTGGCAAGGGCGTCGCGAAGACCGTCTATATCTTTAGAATCGACCAGCAAGCCGTTCTCGCCGTGGTTAATCACTTTGGGAATTGCGCCAACGCGGGTAGCCACCACCGGCTTGGACGCAGCCATGGCTTCAAGAATTGTCATGGGCAAGCCTTCATTCAATGACGGTAAAACAAAGATGTCCATAGCCGCATAAACAGCGGGCATATCTGTCTGCTGGCCTGCCAGTATCACGTTTGATTGCAAGCCGAACTCCTGCACCATGCCTTCAATCGCTGCGCGGTCCGGGCCTTCACCCACAATCACAACTTTGAGCTCGCAAAAAGCGTTGCAAAGCTCACGTACCGCGCGCAGCAGATATTCAAACCCTTTTTGCAGATCAAGGCGGGCCACCATCCCAATCGTTTTGCCGCCGATAGCACTCAGCGCAGGCAGTGGCTGTCCATGCTCAAACGCCGCTACGTCAATTCCATTTGCAATGGTCTTGATTTTTTCCGCGGACACTCCAGAGTCGATAAGCCGTTGCGCCACTTCGTCCGATACCGCGGCCAACGCGTCAAATCTCTTCAGCGCCAGACGGTCCAGGTGGTTATAGATTCCCAGCGTAGCCGTGCCTCCAACCCAGTTGTGGCAGGTTGCGACTACCGGCTTATTCGCTCGCCATGCAGCTAGAAATCCATACAGATCTGCCTTGTAGCCATGGGCGTGAACAACGTCAATTGCATCCTCCTGGATATATTCTTCAATCTGCCGGACGGCGCGCCAGTCTGCCCGGCCTTTGCAATGCACCATGCGGACAGAGATTCCACGCCGCCGTGCCTGTTCATAAAATTCAACGTTCGGCGTATGCACGTTATAAAAGAGCAGCAGACTGTTCTGGCAGCCGGCATTCTCCTGGCTCGCGCAGAGATTCAGCAGCATATTCTCCGCGCCGTAATAGCCACCGCTGCTGATCAGTTGTAAAACTTTTACTTGTTTCACTTGCATGCTCTCAGTGCTGCGTCTCTTGCTGCCGCGCCGCTTCAAATTCGTTGTATCCAGTGAGCCGACACCATATACGGTGATACAAGTCGTCTCCCACCATGCCGACAATTCCCTGCTTTACCTGCGAACGCATTTTCATCTTCCAGAGCGCGCTGCGGTTTCTCTGGACCATTTTTTGCATCTCTGCGTTCGTTGTGGTGCGTCGCACCATGAAGCGACCAACGACTTCTATGCCTGACATCACGGTTGCGATCCAAGGATCGGATACATAAACGCGCTTGTATCCAGCGGCTGCGCAGGCTTCAATCACACGCTGGTTCCAGCGTCCGCCAGGAACAGAGATTTCTGTTACCGGCGCTTCCAGCTTTTCTTCTAAAAGTTGTTTTGAGGCTCGCAGTTCATGCGCGAGTTCTTCATCAGAACAGAATGTAAGAAACTTGTGTGACCAGCCGTGCGACTGAATCGAGTGCCCGGCATTTTGCAGAGTTTTGAGTTCGCCCCAGCCAAGAAATTTTGCCGCAGTACCAATCAGGCCGGGCGTAACAAAGTAGCGAACGGAGATTCCGTGTTGAGCCATTAGCGGAAGCGCGTTGTGTAGCTGCGAATGCTCACCATCATCAAAGGTAATTTCGACTGCTGACTTTTGCCCGCTGCTTTTTGCCAGTGAATCAAACAGCCGTAAATGCTCAGCAAATGCGCTGGACGTAACGCAGTAGGTATAGTTTGATTCCGGCATGATCTCGTGATAAGCCAAAACGGAGTTTTGCAACGCAGGCTTGGCCATTAGCTGCGCCCTCTGCCCTGCATGACTACCTGCGCCCGTTCAGCAGTTTCTTCATGGCTCATTTCGCTGGATGCAAGCGGCAAGGCCTGATTTTCCTGGGCTTCCGTGGCCATCACGTCACTAAAGCGTTCAAACTTATGGCGCTGCAAAATCGAATCTACCTTGGCGCTCATGCGGCCCAGGTTGGTGTAATGCCGCAAACGCGATTTCAACGAGCCCTGAATTCGCGGCTGCTCCGGATCAATCTCCCACGGATGCATATAGACCACAACCCGCTCGCGATAGCTGTTTTCAAATTTGCTGAAGCCAAATTCCGTAAAGGCCGAAGGAAAGATGCGTAGATAGCCTCCGCCAGCAACAGGAAAATTCGTACCCATCATTCTCAGGGTTGCCGGAGGATATTCGCGCAGCGTCAGACCATTGCTGCATTTATATGTGTACGGAAACCGCTTGGCGCCCGGCACGCCGTAAAGATCATGATGAATGGGATATATGCTCGAATCGTATGTGAAACCCTCTTCGGCCAGAATATCCAGCGCCCACAGGCAAGCCTTGGTAATGGACCAGCTTGGAGCGCGATATCCATTTACCGCGACGCCGGCTGCGTCTTCAATCACTTGTTTAGCGCGCTGCGTGTCCAGGCGAAATTCTTCTGGCGACAGGCTGTAAACCGTCCGGTGCCAATAGCTGTGGCAGGCCAACTCATGCCCGCGGGACTGTATCTCACGCACCAAGTGCGGAAACTTCTCGGCCACCCATCCCACAATAAAGAAGGTTCCCTTGGCGTTGTGACGGTCAAAAAGCTCGAGCACACGCTGCGTATTGGCCACCACGCGAGAAGGCCACCGGTCCCAGCTCTCGCGATCAACCGATCCGGCGAAGGCCTCAACCTGAAAATAGTCCTCTACATCCACAGACAGAATATGTGTGATTGGCGCGTCTTTGTGGCTCTGTTCCTTCAACAATCCCTCTTTTTGGCGGGACACACGTGCCCCGTGAGCATGAGTGCAAAGCAGATGCCGTTGCGTTTTTAGAGAAACAGTATTGTTTTCAATGATTTACCAGAGGAATGGCAGAATGAATTCAGATTGAGTGAAAAAGATTGCATAGGCTGGGCAATCTGTTTGTCTCTTTGGATACCGCTTGCCAAGCTCGTGCTGCGGCCGAATATATCTTTAAACAATTGCAAACAAATGACTAATGCGCCTTCAGTGGGCCAGACATTGCTACTTTCTGCTGCGCGAACTAACGGCACACTATTTGCTCTTATCCTTGGTGAATTTCTCTGTCTGGAGCATTAGGCCTTGCCGGTTGCAGCTGAATTGAAATCTTTAGGACACAAAATCTCGTTCCACAGCGGCCTCTCGGCAGCCATGGCGCGCAGGCAGGACTGCGGACGGATTCTGATGTATCACGG
>DASZMF010000240.1:0-2438 GCA_035552035.1 Candidatus Angelobacter sp. | reverse complement strand
GACCACCGGCGCTGCAGGCGCCGCTTGCACCCTTGCAGCCGCGGCGCGTCTGTAGGCAGTCAACGCTTTGGCTAGCTGGCCAATCGTGGAGTTATCAAAAACGGTCTCCAGGGGAATCGCGATGCTGAAGGCTTGTCGCAGCCGGGAAAGGAGCTGCGTTGCCATTAAGGAGTTTCCGCCCATCTCAAAGAAATTGTCATGAATGCCGATTTGTGCAATTCCCAGAAGTTCTTGCCAGATCTTGCTGATGCGAATTTCAGTCTCGCTCTCAGGCGGAACGTAAGCAGTCCCCAAAGCAGGCCTGGAGTGTAAGGATTCCGAAGCGCTGTCCTGTTTTAGTTCCGGGCGTTCCGGTTGTTGGTCGTGGATCAGTTGTTTGAAGCGGGCATCCAGGTCCCCTGTCGATACCAGGATCTGCGCGACGGGATCGAGCCACAAAATGCGATGGAACGCCTCCACTCCCTGCGATGGCGTCATGGTCAAGAGGGCAGTGCCGCTGCCCGAAGCAGCGGAACCGGCGCTGTGGTCGATGAAATTCCAACCGTCCCAATTCACGCTCGTCCAGGCCAGGGCGGAGTGGTGCTGGCGGCACTGGGCGAGAGAATCCATGAAAAAGTTGGCGGCAGAGTAGGCGCAATATCCCACGCCGCCCAGAATGGTTGCCAGCGAGGAAAAGAGCACGCAAAAATCCAGCGGCTCCTGCCGCAACACTTGCTCCAGCACCAGCAGGCCGCGTGCCTTGGATTGGAAATGGAGATCACAATCAGCCGGCTCCGTTTCCTGGATCAGTCGCATCGAGCGGACACGACCTGCAGCATGAATCACGCCTTGAATCGGACCAAAGCGCTCACGCGCCGCGTTGACGATCTTTTGCATCTGCTGCAGGTTGCCCGCGTCGCTCTGTGCGATCCATATCTCTGACCCAAGCCCAAGCATGGATTGCAGCTTTCGGATCTTCCTGCACACCGCGTCCTGATCGGGATGGCTTGCCAGCCACTCGTCCCATTGTTCCTGCGGAGGGAAAGCTGACGTTGTCACCAATACCAGCCGCGCGCGCACACTGCGGGCCAGATACTCTCCCAACTCCAGGCCGATTTGTCCCAGGCCGCCTGTAATCAGGTACACGCCTTTTTCCCGCAGCCGGGAGGGGCGTCCCTCATGCTTTTCCAGGCGGGTAGGTTCAAATTTCTTTACCCACCGGGTCAGACCACGATAAGCAACCATGGGATCAGGCGATTCCGAGGCTAGCTCGGCCATCAACTGCTTCAGCACTCGCTCACCCTGCCATGTTCCTGACGGCGCCGGTGTGAAATCCACACTGCGGCAGCTCACGCTGGGATATTCATAGGGAATGCTGAGGCATGGTCCTAGCAGTGTGGCTTTTTCGGGCGACGCGTTTTCCTGCCCGGTAACGGTCTGCATATTGCTCGAGACCACCACAATTTCTGTGGGCTCCATCGCAGCCTGTTTGTGCAGCGTCTTGGCGAGAAAAAGCAGGCTATAGAAACCCAAATGCTGTGACGGGTTGGAAAAGCGCCAGTATCCGGGTGCTGTGGTTTCCGCGTTCACATTCCACAGATGGACGATTCGATGCGGCGATCTCTTCTGTTCGCGCAGGGTCGTCAGAAGTTCTTCATAGTCGGCCTGTTGCTGCGGGCGTAGGCTGTAAGTGTTTTCGTCAAGCTCCAGAAACCGCTCGCCGGGCTGCACTGTGACAACGTTGTCAGCAGCGGAACCCAGCTCCCTCGCCAAATCAAGTCCCAAGCCCTCTTCACCGGTAAAGACAAGCCAGTTTTGCTTTGCTTCGGGTTTCCGCGAACTCTGCGGGAGTACAGAAGGCTTCCAGAATGGAAGATAGAACCAATCGCCAACGTCAGGTTTTTTGCCGGACGATCCTTGTTTCCTGCCTGCTTCATTAGCGTGAGGCAAGGGATCAACCCAATAGCGCTGCCGTTCAAAGGGATAGGCGGGCAGCGGCACACGATAACGTTTTTCTCCGGCATGAACGCCGCGCCAGTTTACAGACACTCCTGCCAGCCACAGCTTGCCCAGAGCATCCAAGAGGAAAGTTTGCTCACTCTGTTCCTTCTTGGGCGCCGGCAGGGAAGCGACCACTCTTGCTCCAGATTGCGCATCCAGGATTCTTCGCGCCAACCCACTCAGCGCTTGTCCCGGGCCAACTTCCATGAACACTCGCTCGCCCGGGGTCTTCATGATCTCCAGTATTCCTGGCCCAAAGCGCACTGCCTCGCGCAGTTGCTTGACCCAATTCTCAGGATCGATTGCTTCACCCGGGGTTATCCACGTGCCGGTTAGATTCGAAAGAAAAGGAATGGACGGCGGCCGAAGCTGGATGCTGCAGACTTCGCGGAAGAAATGCGCCAGCAGGGGATCCATCATGTGCGAATGAAATGCGTGAGAGGTTTGCAGTCGCCGGC
>DASZMF010000239.1:0-4141 GCA_035552035.1 Candidatus Angelobacter sp. | reverse complement strand
AGAAGAAAAATATTAAGGCTCTTCACGAATCAGCTCGATTGGCCGGATACGCTCCCCTATTAGAGGTATCCACGAAATCCGACGAAAAGCTAGGCCAACACTTAAGCGCTTTTCATCTTAAGGTCAGCACTAACCATTCTGGCAATATTCCCTTAGAATCCGCCTTCCAAGGCAGCAAGATATTTGAGCACGGCGGTCCCTTTACGGATTTATACTCTGCCGAGCCTAAAATGGCCAAGAGGGATCCCAGGTTACAAAACTCTGGTCGGTTAATAGCATTTGAGTTCGAGGGAATTCGGTTTCCGCTTAATCCGAAAACGGTCTTTTATGATTGGCTATACATTAATGCCATCTTTCCTCATCGCGAGTGGCTCTGTCGCTTAGACCGATATGCTGGCTTTACGGATATCGAATTCAATCCTGAACGGTCAATAAACTGTCAGGCCCGTTCGTGTGCTTTATTTGTCGCCTTGCAGTCTAAAAATCTCTTAGAAAATGCAACGGAGTCTCCAGGGGCATTTATCGACCTGATGTCACTACACCACGTATATTCCCATGTGCAGGAGAAAATCACTTTAACTCCTCTTTTCCGAGGGGATTCCGCCTAAGAAAACTATCCCCGGTCCCGCAACAACCCAATAATGTCATCCGCCGTAATAATCCCGGCCAGGCGCTGTTCTTCGTCCACTACGGGGAGGGTCAGCAGGTTGTATTTATCGAACATTTCGGCCACGTCTTGTTCAGACGCTCCGGCTTCGCAGAAGATTACGTGCTCCGGGGTGAGCATGCCCAGGCGGGTGCCTCCGGGGGCTAGTACTAATGAGACTAGGGGCACTGATCCGACCAGTTTTTCCTGCGCATCCACCAGATATATGGTGTTCAGTGTCTCAACCGGGCCTTCAAATGACCGCAGGCGGTCAATGGCGTCTCCCACGGTGTGCTCGGCGGAGAGCGCTATATAGTCGGTGGTCATGCGGCCGGCGGCGCTGTTTTCATGGAAGGCCAGCAGCTCTGACACTTCCTGCCGCTCTTCCGGCTCCATCTCTTCCAGAATCTCTTCTGAGGTCTCCTGCGGCAGGTCGCCCAGCAGGTCGGCGGCGGCGTCTGGGTCCATTTCTTCCAGGATGTCGGCGGCCTTGTCTGAATCAATGGACCGCATGAGCTCGATCTGCATTTTGGGGTCGATCTCACCCAGGGCCTCGGCGGCGACCTCTTCATTCAGCGAGCCGAAGACGGCTTCGCGCTCGGCCGGCGCCAGTTCTTCGAGGATGTCCGCAATGTCCGCCGGATGCAGCTTGGAAAGACGCTCATACGCCAGACGCAGATGCACACGGCGCGCCGGATCGGTCTCAATCAGGTCCACGGCTTCCCAGGGAATCGACCTCTCTGGCATGCGCAGGGCCAAGGCTTCAATGGCCCGATTGGGAGCAAGGCCTTTGAGCAAGCGGCGAATAGCGCCACGCAGGCCAATATCGACGCGCCCGATTTTCAGCCGGAGCGTGCCGTTATGCTGCTCACGGCGCAGGTCAACGTCATTGACGCGGACCACTTTGCGGCCGGAAACGTCAATGATTTGCTGGTCGAGCAGGTCACGCTCCAGCAGCAGCATGCCGTCAGAGCTGGTCATGGGCAGCCAGTCGAGCGCTGAGCCGTTGACTTGAATGGAGGAGCCGATCAAGGTTTTCACCTGATACGCGGGTAGAAGACGGTCGCCCTCACGGGTTTTGACCAGAAAATCAGAGATACGGTTGGGATCATGCTGCGGAGAGATGGCAACTTCACGCACGCTGCCGGCAAATGCGCCTGAACTGTCATAAACAGATGCGCCAAGAATGCTCGAAAGTGCGATCTCTTCTCTCATAAACCCTATGAATGGAGAATAACGAATGTGGTTTGATGTGACCAGAGCAATATGAAACTTTGGCGGCAAAAATCGGAGTGGCAGCGCGGAATCATCCCGCGTAATCTAAAACTGGGTGAATCAGGCCAGGTGAAAATCAAGCCTGGATGAAAATCAGATGAAATCTCAAGAAAGCCAAGGCGGCGCGGTGTGGGACAAATAAATGGCGTGGAAAATAAACAGTGTGAAAAAATGAATGGCGTGGAAAATAAACGGCACGGGAAATAATCTGAATCTTCATTCGGGCCAAAATGATCCTGTTATAGAAGGAGTCTTTTCATGGGAATCCAGGTTAGTGATATGCATCTGCTGCGCGACCAGCTCACCAGCCGCCGGCAAAAACTGGAAACCGCCGTGGCCCGTAGCGCCATGGCCCGCAACACCCTGGAAAAGACCCAGACGGCCAACCTGCTGCAACTGCTGGAGCAGGTGGATCGCGCTCTGGAGCGCATGGACCGCGGCGCCTTCGGCATCTGCGAAGTTTGCCATACCTCAGTAGAAGCCGAGCGCCTGTTTTCTGACCCGCTCACGGCCATCTGCCTGGAGTGTCTCAATCCAGCTGAGGCCCGCGCACTTGAGCAGGATCTGCATCTGGCGGCCAGAATCCAGGCCGGACTGCTGCCCCGGCGCGACTTTTCTTCTTCTGGCTGGAAAGTGGCCTACCACTATGAGCCTGCCGGACAGGTCAGCGGCGATTATTGCGACCTGGTCCCGCATGGCGATGACCTGTTTTTCATGGTGGGCGATGTTTCCGGCAAAGGCGTGGCCGCCGCCATGCTCATGTCGAATCTGCACGCGCTGTTTCGCGTGCTAATCCCAACTGGACTGCCGCTGGAACAGCTGGTAGAGCGCGCCAACCGTCTCTTTTGTGAAAGCACTTTGCCCACGCAATATGCAACGCTGATTGTGGGCAAGGCAGACGCCTTTGGCAACGTGGAAATTTGCAATGGCGGACATCCGGCGCCATTTCATATGGGCCAGCATGGCGTGACGCCCATTGAGGCTTCCACTGTCCCGATTGGGCTTTTTTCTGACCAGAAATTTTTCTCTACCACTCTGCGCACCTCTCCGGGTGACAGTCTGGTGATCTACACCGACGGAATCTCAGAAGCGGAAAATCCAGACGGCACGGAATATGGCTCGGCTTCCCTGGATACGCTGCTGAACTCGTGCCGGGAGTTGCCATCGCGCGAGCTGGTGGATCGCTGCTTAAAAGAGGTAATGGCATTCCGCGCGGGTTCGCCACGGATGGACGATCAGGCGCTCATGGTGCTGCAATTCGTCCCGGCGGCGGCAGCTGCTTTGGATGAAAAACAGGCCAGCTAGACGGGCCAGAGCAGCATGGCGCAGATGCAAAAAAAAACTCAGGAACGGCGGTTTTGCCCACTTTCCAAGGCACTCTGGGTTTGACAACTCGCCATCCGGATAGGCACACTTAGAAATTCGCTACAGAAGTGTGTTCGCCCAGGCCGTTTAAAACAAATACCCTAGTGAACCGCCCCATGACAAACCGGGTCTCATACACGTTGGAATCAACCCTGGAAAGCGTCAATCAGGCTGAGCAAAAAGCTTCAGAGGTTGCCGTACGCGCAGGCCTGGGTGAAGACGAGCAATACCAGGTGGCCATGGCTGTGCGTGAAGCCGCGGTAAATGCGGTATTACACGGCAATGCTTATGATCCAGGCAAGAGATTTACGGTGGCGTATGAAACCACCGCCATGGACCTGGTGATTACGATTACAGACCAGGGCAAAGGGCTGGACGTGGAGTCCCTGCCCGATCCGCTGGCCCCCGATAACCTGATGAAGGGCTCAGGACGAGGAATTTTTCTGATTCGTGCCTTCATGGACGAAGTAAAGATCCGGAACACGAATCCCGGGACGGAAGTCACACTGATCAAACATACTGGCCGCAACGCGGCAAATGCCAAGGAGGAGGAAGCACAGTGAGCATGAAAGTTAGCAATCGGCAAGTGGACGGCGTCACCATTGTGGATATGAGCGGCCGCATCACCCTGGGAGAGGGCAGCGTGGTATTGCGTGACAGCATCCGCGACCTGATCGGCAAAGAGCAGAAAAAAATCCTGCTTAACCTGGGCGACGTAACATACATTGACAGCTCCGGCATTGGCGAACTGGTCAGCGCGTTTACCGCCGTGCGTCGCGAGGGCGGAGAGTTGAAGCTGCTGAAACTGACCAAGAAAGTCCATGACCTGCTGCAGATCACCAAGCTTTATACCGT
>DASZMF010000238.1:0-7473 GCA_035552035.1 Candidatus Angelobacter sp. | reverse complement strand
CAGTCGGCATAAAGAGGTCCGGCTGAATCTGCCGGTGATGTTGCAAGCGGCGCAGCTTTTGGGGCCGGACTATGAGTTCATTTTGCCCGTAGCGTCAACGCTGAAGGCGGAGTGGTTGCGCGAGCAGATGACTCTTTCAGTGCCTCAGCGAAGTACCTCAGCGGCTAAAGCCGGAATACTTACAGTCTCTGACCGCAGGCCTGAAGGCCTGCTCCACCCCGTTACTGAAGACGATAAAAAAGATCAGCACGGGCCTCAAGACTTGCTCTACCCCGTTAATGAAGGCGGCAGCGATCATACTGCCGCTCAGGGGCTAAAGCCCCAATCAGAGGATAACCTTGACGCGGCCCTAAAGGGCCGCTCTTCCACCGGGGATTCGCTTCGCTCATCCATTGGAAAGAGTTATGGCGAAAAAAACCACGAGGCGAACAGCAGTCGGCCAAAGATCACTCTCACTGACAATGCCCGCGCGGCCATGATGCATGCTCGGGCTGCGGTGGTGGCCAGTGGCACCGCGACGGTGGAAGCTGCGCTTTCTGGCACGCCGTTTGTTGTGGTATATCGGCTGGCGCCGCTTACGTGGTTTCTGGGGCGTCGGCTGGTGAAGCTGGACACATTTGCCATGCCCAACCTGATCGCAGGCAGGAAAATTGTGCCCGAGCTGATACAAGCGGGCTTCACGGCAGAAGCGGTTGTTCGGGAGTTGAATGAGATTCTGCCGGATGGTCCGGCGCGGCAGCAGATGGAGGCTGCCCTGAAAATGGTGCAGGATCGGCTGCGCGATGGTCAGACGATAGGCGAAGGCCAGCAGATTGAGCTGCCTGCGTTGCGGGCTTCGCGGGAGATCCTGGCGGCGCTTAAATTGGGCTCACATAAATAAAGCGTCAGCTTTGGCTGAAGTCTCGTTCAGTAAGCGGCCAAGATCACTCAATGTCGGTGAAATATGGCACTTAAAGTTAATGATGGCGCATCAAAAAGGGTGCATAAAGCCGGTTAAACTGCCGCTTCGTCCCATGATTTTTGCGGCAATGGGCAAATTGGGCGATTACGAACAGGAATTCGGCGCGTCCTGTATCCTTGTTGTTGATGTAAAAGCAGCTTTTTCAGGAAAATTTACATCCAACTGGATACCATTCAGCAGCTTATTGGAGAAATTCATGCAAATCGCAACTCTGCGACGTGCCTTGTTTTTCATTGGCATGGTCGCATGCCTCTGCTTCCCGGCCATGGCGGCCGATCGGTCACGTATTAAAGCCGAGGATTATGTGATTGACGCGGAGATCGTCCCCAGAACGCATCACCTGGCCGCGCATGCCAAGGTGAAGTTCACGGCGCTGGACGACATCAGCTTTGCCAGTTTTGAGTTGCACAACGGCCTGCACGTGACCAAGGTGACGGACGAAAAAGGCAAGCCGCTTACCGCGGAACGCGTAACGCAGGACAGTTCCATCCGCATCAGCTTCCCCAACACCATTGCCAAGGGCACCACAACCACACTCACCTTTGACTATGAAGGCGCGCTGGCCAGTGGCGATGACAGTCCGGTGGAAGGGCTGAAGCTGGCTTATATTGGCGAAGATGCCATTTATCTTCTTTATCCTGGCCGCTGGTTTCCGGTCACGAATTACGGCATTGACCGTTTTACCGCAGCGATTAACGTGACGGTCCCGACGGGTATCACCGTGGTGGGCAGCGGCAGTTCCACTGTAATGAAGCCAGCAGCCGCAGGCAAAGCCGTAAGCTCTTTCAGCTGGCAGAAGCCCAGCTTTCCCGGAACCATTGTTGCCGGTAACTTTCAGGAACAGGCGTTTGGACAGATCAAAGTTTATTTTGGCGGCAGCACCAAGCAGCTGGCTTCCACGTACGCAGACACGGCGAGCAAGGAGCTGGAATTTTTCACATCATTGTACGGACCAGCGCCCGGCGGCGGCACGCTGAAGATAGTTGAAATTCCTGACGACACGGTGCCCATGTGGTGGGCTCCGGAAATGGTAGTGATGGCCACCCGCAACGTCACGGAAAAAGTGAACTACCGCATGCTGGCTGATTCGCTTGGGCACCAGTGGTGGGGTGCAACGGTAAGCCCGGCCAGCAAAGATGACTGGTGGCTGATGGATGGCGGCAGCCGCGACGCCGAGATGCGCTACGTGCAAAGCACCGCGGGCGACCAGGCTTTTGAAGATGCGTCGCGTGATATGGCCGTGGGCGCGCTGGCGTATGACACAACGCCGCTGGGGAGTATCGGAAAGCTGGATACGTTTTCTCCGCAGTTCCAGGCCTTGGTCACCGACAAAGGCGGCATGATCTTTCACATGCTGCGCTGGGTGATTGGCGATGAAGCGTTCGATAAAACAGTAAAAGATTTTATGGCGCAGTTCGCCGGCAAGCCCGCTTCAGTCACTGACTTCCAGACCATTGCGGAAAAATATTATGGCCAGAAGCTGACACCTTTCTTTACGCAATGGGTTGACGGCACGGGCGCTCCTGAATTCAAGATGAAGTACACGGTTTACCGCGTGCGCAAAGGCTTCCGCGTGGTAGGCGAAGTTACGCAGGACCTTGATCTGTTCCGCATGCCGCTGGAATTAAAGATTGACACTGACGGACAGACCGAAACCAAGCGCATTGAAGTGGTGGGTACGGATTCGGCATTTGCCATTGAGACGTTTGGCAAGCCGCGGCGTCTGGTGCTGGATCCGAATAACTGGGTGCTCAAGAATTCCGGCGACCTGCGCGTGCGCGTGGCGATCCGGCGCGGACAGGAACTTACGGCACAAGGCAATCTTTCAGAAGCGCTCACCGAGCTGAACAAAGCGCTGGACGTGAACAAGAACAGCTCGCTGGCGCATTATCGCATTGCGGATATTTTCTTCCTGCAGCGCAATTACCAGTCGGCGGCGAATGAATTTCGCGAGTCGCTCAATGGTGATGGCGATCCGCGATGGACTGAGGTCTGGAGCCACATCATGCTGGGCAAAATCTTTGACACCACCGGCCAGCGTGAACGTGCAGTAAATGAATATCGCCAGGCCATACAGACGGGCGATCCAACGCAGGGCGCAATGGACGAAGCCCGTAAATATCTGGAAAAACCGTTTGAACGGGAACGCCGGCCCAGCGGGAACTAAACAGCTTTGACCACAGAGGGCAAAGACTTAGGAACCGGCTGAAGCCGCCTTGGTTTTATATTCCTGATGGCGCAAGTTCACGGCGTTTATCACGTCACCAGGATTTTTCTTCCAGGCTTTATCAATATCCTGGTTGAAGCCGAAAAGGGCCCACGGAACACGGGCGGCAAAATCTGCAAGCAGTTGATTGACTACTTTTTCTTTCATCTGCTCTTCCGTCCGTTGCTTATGGCTGCCCACCAAAACCACGGCGTAGGTTTTTCCTGTGGGAATAAAGTTGACTGAATGCTTGGTCACCTTTTTGTAAATCCACACTAAATCCGCTACGGGAGAGACCCATGTGCTGTAAAGATTGCGGCGCACTATCCATTGAGATGTTACCTGCAGCTTGCCGTACTTTTGTGTTACGCCAGACTGGAGTTCAGCTTCTATCTGGTAAGAAAGCTGCTCTACATTCCCAAATGCAGTAAGGCCCTTCCATACTGGAGAGGTCTGGATTTCTGCGGCACGACGCATGGCTTTTAAGCAGTTCCATAATGCAAGTGCCAGCAATGGCAGCCCGATGCCGAGCATGATGTAGCCATTTTCACGATAGTCGTCGGCATTCAAGGTGAACGGAAGCACAAGCTGCGCCATGTCAGGCCGTTCAGTTGCTAGTTGGCGCAGCAGATCATCTTTTACGGGATCAGTTGTTGCAACCAGCTCACCGGAATATTCAAGCTGCTTTTTGCCCGGTGGCGCTTTTACCAAAAGGATTTTTTCACCCACAAGGAGGAAAAAATATTCGTCTTTGATCTCCGTTGACACCACGCGATCACCCTGCATGTGATTCACTTCATTGCGATATTCCGTGCTCGCGGATTTTGTTCCCGTTACCGTTACAAAGTTGCGCCACCGTTGATCGGATGAAGTGAGGCTCGCCAGTTCTGAACTTGCCACCGGTTTGCATCCTAGAAAAAAGTTGGTGCAGTAGCGGTAATTCGCTGCCACGGTCAATATCAACGCAGCCAGGATCACACCATTCACCGCCAGCAGGTTGCGATTTGCTCTGCGTGCCTCATTTTCCACCCACATTGCCGTAGCCTCCCAGATGGGGCGCAAGTTTATCATTGCTCCACCAGAAGGCAAAGACTATTAGAGAGTTGGCTGGTTACAATGAGTCATGCCCAAACCAAAGCAGCCAAACACAACGTTTGCGCATATACGCGCCATGATCCTGAAGATTCCGCGCGGCAAGGTTTCTACCTATGGCGCAGTTGCCGCTGCTGCGGGATATCCCAGAGGCGCGCGGCTCACGGTGCGCGCACTAAACCAGGCCCATGGATTACCTTGGCATCGCGTGGTGGCCGCCGGAGGCAGAATCGCTACGCCGGGTGAGCATGCATTAGACCAGCGCTTTCGCCTGGAAATGGAAAGCGTGAAATTCAGCGGACGAAAAGTCCGCATGGCGGAGTTTGAGTTTAAGTTTGCGCAGAAAGCTAAAAGAAAATCCGTGAAACCAGCAGTGAAAACAGTCAAGAAAGCTGCTAGGAAATCCGTTCCGCGTAAGAAGGCCGGGAGATAAATTCGTGTTCATTCGCGTAATTCGCGGCCAGATTTTTCTTGGCACGAGTAAAAAGGCCACCCTTTTCAAGATGGCCTCAGTCTTACTTCTTGGAGCTTATTACGCAGCCGCCACTGGTGACATGGTTCTCTGTGCAGCCTGGTGAATGAATTTTTTCATCACGTTGGCCCACATTACTTTTTTGCGGACGGCGCTTTCTTTTACAGTGCGTCCCTGGGCAAACATACCGAGCAAGGCTTTCATTTTGAAGACGCGGAGAATCGCGGCGTCTGCCTGGCTCACGTTGTAGCTGTTGATAAAATTTTCCTGAATCTGCGCGGTGATGGTGCGATTGCAGAAAGGATATTTCTCCAGTGCCTCAACTGACGCCAGGAACGTGGCCAGATCTTCAAACGAATTGCTGCGCCGCTTCATGTGCGCGAATTCGCAAAAGCCAACGCCGTTGTCAGTGACTACAACATTGAGAGGTGAAAAATCAGAGAGCACGGCCGAACTCGGCAGCGTCTTGCGATTGCGGGCCAGCGCCGTTTGCGCTCCGTTCAGGATCAAGCGCACAGACTCATCGTCCAGGCCTTCTTCTTTGCAGCTGATACAAAGTTTTTCCAGGCTGGCAATCAGAGCGGCGCTATCAAATGGTTCCGGCGCGTCGGCGGTAGCTTTGTGGAAGCCTTTCAGCCACTCTCCGGTACGTTGCGCTACCAGGGCGATGCTGCCGTTATCGGCAAATCCAGGCAACAATGCGGCTTTCATAATGATGGACTGCACAGGCAAGCCGGAAACTTTGTCAGTCACAACGGCGCCTTGTTCACTGAAGTCACCCAGCACGCGCGGAACGCCTTCCAGCTTTTTCTTGGCAGCCAGCGTCTCATTCACATATTGGAGATTTGCATTTTCCTGTCGCGCAACATTCTTGGCGCTGCCTGCAACTTTTCCCGCGCGATACACCTTAATGGCCACGCGCTCACTGCCGTCGGCAAAATCCATGCAGGCGTCGTAAATAAAATGGTCGTTCTTGGGAGTATGGCCAACAACCCGCAAGCTTTTGCATTCGCCGCGTTGGGGATAATGTGTTGCCGCTTGATTGCGCAAATCTACAAGAATCTGGTCCAAAACCGTTTCAGCCATCAATGCTCCCTGAGGTTTTCTAAAAGAAATTTTTCCGCCCAAACGCGCTAAACCTTGAGCGCGCCTGGAAGTTTTAAATTGGTGTTCTTATGGTTTCGACAACAAGCTGACGAAACGGCAGGCACAAAGGTAAATGCACTTAGAGGGCCATCTCAGGGGAAGAAAGGCCGCGCGTAAATATCCTGCTTTGAATTAGTTACAGGGATAACACTCGAGCAGCCACAGGGCATGAGCACTCGCGTACCTATATATGGAAGAACAAGGGGTACAAAGCCCATTTCAGAGGGAAACAGCGTCTTACACCAGGAGCGAACCGCCATTCAATCGGCTAGTAGAAAAGGTACTTTCTCCACTTCGTGTCAGACCGGCCAATCATCCGCATGATGTGTCGACTGGTGTGCAGCGTAAAAGGACGTGGCTCTTTGAATAGCTTCATGTCAGTATCGTGCAGCAGGCGGTTGCTCTTACGCCGATTGCACGGATGGCAGCAAGCCACCAGATTTTCCCACGAAGAAGATCCGCCGCGTGAGCGCGGAATCACATGGTCCAGCGTGAGATCACTCGAAGACAGAAGAATGCCGCAATACTGGCAGGTATTGCGATCACGCAGCAGAATATTTTTGCGTGACAAGGCGCGCGTCTGGTGCGGAATACGCCGATACTCCAGCAACCGGATCACCGACGGCACACGCATGGCCACGCGGGCTGCATGCAGAAAGCTGCCATTCTCTTCTTCCGACATGGCCAGCCCTTTTAATACCAGCACAATCGCGCGGCGCGCGGCGCAGATATTAATCGGCTCATAGGACGCATTCAAAACCAGCACCGGCGTCTGCATTACCATGCTCTTGCGCGGCTTGGGTGGTTGTGGCGGAAGATCGCCGTGGTGGCGCTTAGCTCTTCTGTCCCTTTCATGCATGGCCCTGTGTTCCTCCCAGTGGGGCGATGGCAGCTTTAACCATCACGCTCCCAGCTTCTTTCGTGGCCCGCGCTACCGTAGCCACAAAAACTTCTTTCGCGCCTGCCCGGCGCAGAACTCGTGCGCACTCGCCTGCGGTTGTGCCGGTGGTCATCACGTCATCCACAATCAGAACCGTGCGATCTTTCACGCGTTCCGGCCTAAGCACCTTGAATGCCCCGCGTACATTCGCGCGCCTCTGATGCCGCGTAAGACCGGTCTGTGAAGCAGTATCGCGCGTGCGCGCCATGATGGATGTATCCATTTGCACGCTGCTGGCACTTTGCAGACTCACGAAAGCTTGCGCAATGGCTTCTGCCTGATTGAATCCGCGCGTTTGCCGTTTGCCAGACCACAACGGAACAGGGATCACCGTGAACGAAGCCGGCAAATTCATTTCCGCCACGGATTGATTCAGCAGACGCCCCAACATCTTTTCCGCTGGCTTGATTCCGTTGTATTTAAACAGATGGATCAACTCACGCAGCGCGCCTTCATAGGCGCCATAAGCCACCGCCCGGCGAAAGTGCGGTTCAGCCCGGCGGCACATTCCGCATAGCGGCCCATCTTCAGTATTCACAAAGCTGCTGAATAATTTTTCTCCGCATACGCGGCACAGCAGGCCATCCATGGGGACAATTTGCGCGAGACAGGGTTCGCAGACAGGAAGACTGGAAATCGATGTAAGAGGAGAGCGG
>DASZMF010000237.1:0-10247 GCA_035552035.1 Candidatus Angelobacter sp. | reverse complement strand
AGTCGGCGGGATTCAACCGCTTCCGTCGCGCTACCGAAACGCCATTCAACATCGTCTACGAAGCTCGACCCTGACCGAAAGACAGCCAGGTATTCCAGGCAAATAAGATTTGAGAAGGAAAAAATCATGAATTCAGCTTCGCCTGCATTAGTTCCTGCTTGCCAATCAGGCGTCCTGCATGCTCCACCATGTATTTCAAGGTTTCATAGACCTTGGGACGAAGTTTGATCTCCGCTCCCGCCTTGAACAAACATCCCCGGGCTATGTCCAGCGTGAACTCGCCGAATTGATAATTTGGCGGCTTGGTCTCCACTTGTACTCCCGCTCACGCAAAAGCTAAAAAGCCTGGGCGCGACTGAATTTTGGCTTTTCTTTGGCGTTGTTTCGTTACTTCCGTCTGAGGTCTTGTTACTTTTCACATGCAAAAGGCTTTCCCGGCAGAGACTACGACTTTGTTGCGGTCTTCGATTGCCTGCATGGACATGCGGGAACATCTGGCGGAAGGCAGGGTCCGGCTGGAAACTGTTTTACGCCTGGCTGGCTCTGGCCGCACAAAAGAACGGGCCAGGGTGTCGCATTTTCTGGGCGCATTAACATCGGCGCAAGGCGACTACGCTGCTGCTGAACATTTTCTGAAACAAGGCCTCTCTCTTTATGAAGAATTAGGCGATGATCTGGGCATTGCCGCATCGTTGAACGCCTTGGCCGTATCGGCCCGCGACCGCGGCGATTACGCTTCAGCCCAAAGCAACTTTGAGCGAAGCCTGGCATGCTGGCGCTTGCTGCCGGACCCTTTGGCCATTGCGCGCTGTCTTCATAATCTTGCCAACGTGGTCAAGGTTCGTGGCGACTATCCGCGCGCGCTGTGGGCGTTGCGTGAAGCAACGGATATTTTCGAAGAGCTGGGCGACCAGAGCGGTGCTGCATGGTCTCTCAACCAGCAAGGTGACATTGCCTGCGCGCAGGGCAACGCGGCCATCGCTAGAGAGTTGTATCAACGCGCGCTGGCAGCCTTTCGTGAAGCCAGTGATCCATGGGGGGCTGCGCGATCATTGACAGATATGGCATCCATTGACCACGAGCAAGGGAACCATCAGACTGCGCAAGCCGAATATCGCGAAGCCCTGGCAATGTTCGCGAGTCTGGGGCACCAGCGGGGCGTGGCACGGGCACTGGAAGGTTCAGCTTGTTTGGTGCTGGCGCAAGGACATGCTGCCCGCGCGCTGAAGCTGGCTGCGGCAGCGGCACGTCTGCGCCGCCTGATCGGGGCTCCTCTGCCTCAGGCGGAACAATCCAAACTTGATCAGATGTTGCTGCCTGCATGGACATTAATCAGTGAGACGGACGGCAAGGCGGCATGGGATGAAGGCTCTGCACTCAGCCTGGAGAAAGCTATTGAATATTCATTGGAAGAGCCGGGAACCACTATGTCGCGTTAGAAGGGCCAATGAGACGGCGCACCGCAGCGACACGATCAGCGGGAATACCCGCTCTGCGGGCGTGCTCTCGAATGGTGCCCTCGTCGGGGGCCAGGTAAACGCAGTAAACCTTGTCTTCCGTGACGTAACTATGGAGCCATTGAATCTGCGGCCCCAAGTCCTTCAACGCCTGTAACGAACGCAAAGATACTTCCCGGATCTGTATTTCTGACAGTGCTCCGGCACCAGGAATTTCACGTTCGATAACATATTGCGGCACAATGCTAAAAGTTTAACACCGCCACCAAAATTAACAATCGCATACCAGAGGGGCACAATGATTTCTCACCCCAGCGGACTACAGATTGACGCAACAGCGTGGCGTGGAAAGCTTTAGCCGTTGCCGTTGTCGAAGGTCTTGCGATCGACAAACGCTCTCAGCCTGCGTGAGCGTGAAGGATGGCGCAGCTTGCGGAGCGCTTTTACTTCAATCTGGCGGATGCGTTCACGCGTGACCTGGAAGTTCTGTCCTACTTCTTCCAGAGTATGTTCGGAGCCATCTTCAAGGCCAAACCGCATCTTGATGATTCGCTCTTCGCGCGGGTTGAGTGTGCGCAGAACGCTGGCGGTCTGCTCTTTCAGGTTTACGCGGATCATGGCGTCCGCGGGTGAAACGCCGGCAGTATCCTGAATAAAATCGCCCAGGCGTGAATCTTCTTCCTCGCCTACGCGGCTTTCCAGGGAGATTGGCTGTTGCGCTATCTTCAAAACTTTGCGGACCGTAGAGACCGGAATGTCCATGCGCTGCGCCACTTCTTCCGACGATGGCTCACGGCCCAGCTCCTGCACCAGCTGCCGGGAAGCGCGAAGCAGTTTATTGATGTTCTCGATCATGTGAACAGGAACACGGATGGTGCGGGCCTGGTCTGAAATCGCGCGCGTTACAGCTTGCCGGATCCACCACGTTGCGTAGGTGGAGAATTTATAGCCACGGCGATACTCGAACTTGTCCACGGCCTTCATCAGGCCCATGTTGCCTTCCTGGATCAAGTCCAGAAATTGCAGTCCGCGATTGGTGTATTTCTTGGCAATGGAGACCACAAGGCGCAGATTGGCTTCCACCAGTTCGCGTTTGGCGTATTCCGCGTCCACGTTGCCCTGCACGATTTCCCGCTGCGTACGCGATAACTCTTTAAAGCTGACGCCGGCTTCCTGCTCCAGTTGCTTCAGGTCTGCAGTGCAATTTTTCTGCTGGCGCTTGTACTCCGCGCGATGTTCTTCATTGCGGGTGCTCTCGTATTTCTTTTCCAGCCGCTGGGATTGCCGATCCAATGAACGCATGGTGTCCGTGGTGGTAGTCACACGGTCAATCAGGCGCTTGCGTTCCGGGTGCGTGTATTTGAAAGAACGAATCACGCGAGAGACGGCGACTCTTTCCCGACTCAACTTCCAAAGGCAGCGGCGGTAGGGCTTGGGATTCTGTTTCTTGCTAATGCCATCCAGCTTTTCTTCCAGCTTCTGCGCTTTGTTGAAGTGGTCCACCATCTTTTTTATTTCTGTGATGGTTGCCTGGGCGCGTGCCGCTACTACATCATCGGTAACGTCTTCTTCATTGAAGACCACCATTTCTTTTACCGACCGAGCGCCTGACTCCAGGTCTGCGCCCATGGTTTTCACTTCACGAATGACGATAGGGCAGCGAGAGATGGCCTTGAGCACGCGCAGGTGCCCGCGTTCAAAACGCTTGGCAATTTCAATTTCGCCCTGGCGGGTGAGCAGTGGAACGGTGCCCATTTCACGCAGGTAGAGTCTTACGGGATCGCTGGTTTTATCCAGTGCGCTGGGAGCGGCGGTGGTGTCCAGCTCTTCCTGATCGTCCAGACCAAAGCCGGTCTGTCTGCGGCTGCGCTGTGACGGTAATTCTCCTTCCTGCAAGTCGATGCCTTCTGTATCCAGTGTCATCACCAGATCATCTATGTCATCGGCTGTAGGAACTTCCACGCCAATAAAACCGCTGGCCTCACTTTGGGTGAGGTAGCCTTTGTCTTCATCGTCAGAGTTCACTAACTTCCAATCGGGGTCGAATTTATCGTGGGTGGCCAACAGTTACCTCTCGCAGAAATGGGGGCGAGCAAAAAATCGCTTCAATTTCAAATCACACAATGAGTGGTGCTTTTAGCTTCGATGCCGTTACATCCCAAAAAGACTCTATCGCCCTTTAAAGATTAACCGGCAGCGAGCTACTTTACGTCCAAGGTTGAACGCTTGCAATCCAATCCGGGAATAGCCCAGAGCGGTAAAAACACTCTCTCGTTCAAAAATTCCGGAATCTCAGGAAGCTACGGGCTTGGTCTTCAAGGAATCAATTTCCTGAAGAATAGTTTGGAGTCTTTGTTCCAGTTGTTTCTTGGTGCGTGGCTTCCGTTCCGTTCGTGTAAATTGCCCGTAGTTGGCAATTGAGCGCCGGTAAAAATCGGCAGTTTTTACCAGTAAATCGGCCTTGGGATCATTTTGTGTGGACATTGTTTTATTCTATAGGAGAATCTGTCAATTGCATCCCATAGAATCACGGTTTTGGAGCGTTTTCGCGACAAAATGAACGGGGAAGAGCATGGTACATGCCCCTCCCCAAGGTCATCGCAAAGCTAAGAGACGGTTAAACGGTATAGCGCTGAAGCACTTCGCCCGGCAGGCGCTGCATTCTGGCACCCGGTTTTGCCGGTACTGGCGTCAAAGACGACACATCCACCGGCATGGCGCGTTCTTCCCTGGTCAGGTCAGAATCAGCGCGTTCCCGGCGCATCTTGAGCTGAAGCGTCCGTTCCAACCGAGCCAGATCTGAACGCTCAGAGCTGGAAAAGAAGGTTACAGCACTTCCCGTTGCGCCGGCGCGTCCGGTGCGGCCCACCCGATGGATGAAATCCTCAGGAATGGCCGGCAGGTCATAGTTAATGACCTGGGCGATGTCGTCCACGTGAATGCCACGTGAAGCCACGTCAGTAGCCACCAGCACCCGCGATTTTCCACTTTGGAAGGCCAGCAGAGCACTATTGCGCTGAGACTGTGATCTGTCTCCGTGCAGCACGCCAACGTTCATGCCCTGGCGTTTCAGCTTCTCGGCCACGCGGTCAGTCGCTCTCTTGGTGCGAACAAAGATAAGAGTGCGGCCTTCCTGGTCGCTAAGCAGACGCTTCAACAGTGACAGCTTCTGGTCAGTGTGGACTTCATAAGCCGTAAGATCAACGGATTCAGAAGCTTTCTTGGTGGAACCAAAGGAAAGCCGTACCGGTCCGCGAACGTAGTCATGAATCAGGTGCTCAACTGAAGGCTCAAGCGTGGCAGAGAAGCACAGTGTCTGCCGCTGCCTGGGCAACTGGCCCACAATCCGGCGGATCGCCGGGATGAAGCCCATGTCCAGCATTCTGTCCACTTCGTCCAGGATCAGTGTTTTCACGCCGTCCAAAGAAAAGAGTTCACGGTCGAGCAAGTCTTCAAAACGGCCAGGAGTGGCGATAACCAGTTTGGCTCCAGAACGCATAGCGCGAATTTGAGCTCCTTCGGCCACGCCGCCGATGAGCAGAGCCGCTGCCGGAAGCTTCTTGCCGCGTAGCTGTTCATATTGTTTGCCAATCTGCAAAGCCAGTTCACGCGTGGGGACCAGTACAAGGGCTCCGGGACGTGATTCTTTTTGCAGCATCAGTTTGTCCATAACGGGGACAAGAAACGCCAGCGTTTTGCCGGTGCCAGTCTGTGCCGTGGCCACCACATCTTTGCCGTTGGCGGCATGTGGAATGGCAGCATTCTGGACTTCAGTGGGGGTTACAAAGTTGGACGATTTTAGACGGTCCTGTAGATAGGGAGATATTGGTAATTCTTTAAATGTCAACAATTCTAAGTTGCTTTCCTGGATCGGCGGCGGTGCTGGCAGAGACGTTTTAGAAACGTCAGAGGCAGAGTGATCTCATGCCGATAATTTTCAATTTTCGCCGTAGACAATTGGAGGTACGTAAAAGGTGGGCATCCTTGACCAGATCCCGGTTTAAAGGGGCCCTGCAACCACAGATCTAAAGCAAGATCAGTCTATCACAATTTATGGTGCAATTCTAGTCTGGGCTACATTGCTGGCTAGATGTCTTATTTTCAATAGGTTGAAGCGATTTAGAGCAGTGATTCGCTCTTCAGCTTCTGGAATCCAGCCTGGGTAAGACGGGCCAGCTCTTCAAACCAATCCTGGTTGGCAACGGTGAAGTTGAAACAGGCTTGCCCCTGCATAAGCTTCTTCAGTGGTGGGGATATTCGGTCAGAGAGATCAGGGAACATATACAGAGCGGGAAGGTAAAAGCTGACGTAATTTTTCTTGATCTTGGCGCCGGCAAAAAACATGCGCCGACCGTTCATGCTGGAGGATTTAGTTTCAAGATAGCAGTTGCCCGGCTTGTCAATCCTGATGGCCAGATCGGCTTCATATGGCTTCAAAAGCTTGCGCAGTGCGGTAAAAACAGCGCCATGGCCTTCTGCCCTGGCTGCCGCTGCTCCGTTATTCTCTATTGCCATAGTCAAAATCCTGGGCTGGCAAAACAGCAAAAACAGAGGCCAGCCGGGGTCCCTTGGTTCAAAAGATTAAAAGTTATTACGAGCCATTTTACTTGCTTTTACTCAGAACGCATCCATTAAAGAGCAGGTAGCTCAATTGTTCCCTGGTGCTTCCGTTCCTGAATGTGGTCCCATACAAGCTGGTCGGCTACCCACGAGGCTTGTTTTTTGGCGAGCTCAGTGTCGTGCGAGCCCTCATCACGGCGGATGGCAAACCGCTGCCCGCACTTGGCGCAGACAACGGTTTCCGTAGTGAAAGGGGTAGTGGAAGACTCAGGGCTGATGACTGCTTCCTTGGTTCCCCGTAAACGTCTTGCTACGCTGGGTCTTACCAACGTGGCTCTCTGCGTGGTCCGCGATCACGGCCACCGCCTCCGCCGCCAAAACCGCTGCGGGGGGCCTGGGGCCGGGCTTCATTCACAGTAAGTGCGCGGCCACCGGAATCTTTGCCATTGAGTGCTGCCATGGCTTTTTCTGCTTCAGCGTCATTCTGCATCTGGACAAAACCAAACCCACGCGACCGGCCAGTTTCACGATCGGTTGCTACTGACGCGCTTTCAATGCTGCCAAACGGCTCAAACAATGCCCTGAGCTCTGTTTCTGTCATGTGGAAAGAGAAATTGCCAACGTAAATCTTCTTCACTGCGACTCCTTTGTCGTTGTGCTTGGATTGGGGCTGTTCTCAGCAGAAATAGGCAGGACAAAAGCGGGAGTTGTGTCTATCTGATGTCGAGGACAACTGAACTACTAAGGTCAATACTACACCTTAAGTCAGTTGTCCGCCGTAAGGAGGGTTTAAAAATCGTGAAAGCCGAAACCCTGGGGCAGGCCTTCTTCATCCAAAGTGATGGTCAGATCTTTCTTTTCTTCAGCGGCCACGGCCCCTGCATCTTGCAGATCAGGCTGGTCCTGTTTGCGCTGCTGCTTGCGCTGGGCCTTTTCTGCCTGCTTTTCCTGCCGCGCACGCTCTTTCTGTCTCTTCGCGAATGTTGTACGAGAGCTTCCTGCCATGAGCACCTCCGGGGGATCAATTTATAGAGGAGAGCTCAGTTGCGCCCACCCTTTTTTACTATTGTACTTTATGCTGGTCACTTCCGCACCTGTGGGAAAGCGGTTTTACTCTCACAAAGTTGAAAACCTGTAGAAAAATCCTGCTGCTCTCTTTCCTGCAGCACGTTGCGAAAACAGCGTGTAAGCCCTCCGCATCCTATTGGACATACAGAAGGGAAAAAAGGAGCGATTTTTTATGGCCAAAACTGCTGCTGACGTTCTAATTGAAGGACTTATCGACTGGGGCGTGGATATTGTCTTCGGCATACCCGGTGACGGCGTAAATGGAATCATGGAAGCCCTGCGAACGCACCAGGAGCAGATCAGGTTTATCCAGGTGCGTCACGAAGAAGCAGCAGCTTTTATGGCCTGCGCCTATGCCAAATTCACCGGAAAGCTGGGAGTCTGCGTGGCTACGTCCGGCCCCGGCGGAATTCATCTACTAAACGGCCTTTATGACGCCAAACTGGATGGCGCTCCCGTGCTGGCTATTACAGGTCTGCCATTTCACGACCTGAATGACACGTTTACCCAGCAGGATGTGGCCCTTGACCGTCTTTTCATGGACGTGGCTGCATATAACACGCGCGTCATGGGTCCCACTCACGTGGAAAATGTGACGGAACTCGCCTGCCGCACCGCCATCGCTTATCACAAAGTCTCGCACATCGCTTTTCCAACGGACATTCAGGATATGAAAGCCGAACGCAAAACCGCGTCCAAGCGCAATATACAAGGCCATATTTCCTATATTCACGCCGAGGGCGGACATATTCCCAAGGAAGCCGAGTTGCGCCGTGCGGCGGATCTGCTGAATGAAGGCAAGAAGATTGCAATTCTGGCCGGACAGGGTGCACTGCACGCGACAGACGAACTAGAGCAAATAGCAGACAAGCTGGGCGCGCCAATTATCAAAGCACTGCTGGGTAAAGCCGCCGTTCCTGATGACAGCCCATTTACTACGGGTGGCATTGGATTGCTTGGCACCAAGCCTTCGCAGGAAGCGCTGGAAAATTGCGACACACTGCTGATGGTTGGGTCGTCATTTCCTTATATCGAATTCATGCCTAAGCCGGGCAAAGCCAAAGCTGTGCAGATTGATCTGGATCCGGCGCGCATCGGCTTGCGCTACGACGTGGAAGTGGGCTTGGTTGGTGATAGTCGCCGCACGCTGGAAGCGCTGCTGCCATTGTTGAATCGCAATGAGGACCGCAGCTTCCTGGAAAAAGCGCAGAAGGGAATGAAAGAGTGGTGGGAAATTTTGAGCAAACGCTCCGGCAATATGGAAAAACCCATGAAGCCGCAAGTGATTGCCCACGAACTTGGCCTGCGTTTGCGCAGTGACGCCATTGTGAGTTCAGATAGCGGCACCATTACTACCTGGTGGGCGCGCCACATTCTCGCCAAACGCGGACAGATGTATTCCTGTTCGGGCACCCTGGCGACCATGGCTTGCGGACTGCCATACACTTCAGCCGCGCAGCTGGCTTATCCTGACCGGCAGTGTGTGGCCTTTGTTGGCGATGGCGGCTTCAGCATGCTTATGGCGGAACTGGTAACGGCTGTCAAATACAAGCTGCCGATTATTGTGGTCATTATCAAAAACAATACGCTGGGGCAGATCAAGTGGGAGCAGATGGTGTTTCTGGGCAATCCGGAATATGCGGTTGATCTTGCGCCCATTGACTTTGTGAAATTTGCGGAAGCTTGCGGCGCAACTGGCTTCCGCATTGACGATCCGAAAGAATGCGGCGCGATTCTTGACCGTGCTCTTGCCGCCAATGTTGGCGGGCCTGTCTTGATTGAAGCTGTGGTCGATCCTTTTGAAGCGCCCATGCCGGCGAAGGTGACATTTGATCAGGCAGTTAAATTTACTGAGTCATTGATGCGCGGCGAACCGAATAGCAAAAAGATTGTTGCTACGCAGATTGCGGATAAAGTGCGAGAGATGATCTGATTAGAAAAGTTGATACTTGAAAATAAAATGGCGAAGCCGAGTAAAGGGCTTCGCCGTTTTTGTTTTGGCTGAGTGTTCGAGCAGAATGTATCTGCGTCAATCAGGCAGATTTCTTTTTCGGCACCTTCGCGCCCTTCTTGCGCGCTTCAGAGAGTCCGATCGCGATGGCCTGCTTGCGGCTGGTTACTTTTCCACCCTTGCCGCCTTTACCGGAACGAAGCGTGCCTTTTTTCTCGCGATGCATCGCGCTCTTAACCGTCTTGCCTGCGGCCTTCCCATATTTGCGGCCTGAAGACTTTTTCTTTGCACCAGCTTTTTTCTTGGTTGCCATAATTGTTTTCTCCCTGTTAGTGAGAAGCATCGGCAAGGAAGGGAGTTGCGTTGGTGATTCTGGCAGGTCTTTGCAAAAGAGCTAGAGAGCGGGAAAAATCGAGAGAGAAGAAACTGGGTAGCTGGCTGCTTTGATTCTTCGCAACCGGCTACCCAGAAATTTTAAATCCGTTATGCAGCTTGTTAGCTTTTTGCCGGTTTCTCCACCTGCAGGTTATTCTGCACGGAGAAGACGCCGAATACGCCGTTCGCGCGGATGAAGGCATCATCGCTGTCGGTCTTGGTGCGGACCACGCCTTCAAGATTTACATGGCCGTTTTTCACGATAATGTGAATAGGAGGCACGGGCTGGCTGGCATACATGGTCAGCCGTGGATCGGTAAATACGGCGCGCGCCACCTGGCGGCGAATGCGATCGTCATTGAATGAAGCCGGAAGCACTTCGATCTGGTTGTCCACGCGCTCTACGCCTTCCAGATGTTTTACCGATTTCTCAGCTTCATCTTTAAGGAATGCGTTGCGGACCTGTCCGACCAGCGTTACGGTGCCGCCGTTCACGCGGTAGGCCAAATTATCAAAGATAGAGAATTGCGGCATCATCACCAGTTCATGGCGGACCTGGCCGGAAAGCCGCTGCTCCATGCGCGAGTCTGTATTTGGAGCGTTCTGGTCAGCCGATCCGGCGAATGCCATACCCGCTGTTCCCAATGCAAGAACTGTTGCCAAAGATATATTTAGAGCCTTTTTCATAGCCCCTCCTCAATATGCTTTTTACCTGTGCAGTTACTTAATTAGAGTGCAGTTTGAGGCAATAGTTTCGCTGTGGGGGCCCTAGTTCACAATTCTTAACGGGTGTTATGAATGAGTAAACAAGGCAAAATGAGGCAACCATATGGCTT